>CAYPNL010000332.1:0-4077 GCA_964412045.1 uncultured Desulfobacteraceae bacterium | reverse complement strand
CGATCCTCATCGCCGGCAAGCAAAAGGGCCACCATGAGATGAACGACATCACGGGGGGTGAAGTGCTCGCCTGGGTTCTCATTCAAGGCCTCATTGAATCTGCGGATCAGCTCCTCAAAGATCGTTCCCATCATGGGATTGGGAACCTTATGGGGATGGAGATCCACATTTTTGAAGCGCTCCATCACCTTGAAAAGGAGGCCTGCTTGATCAAGCCTGTCAATGGTATTATTAAATTCGAATTTTTCCAGGACCTCGCGCATATTGGCGCTGAAACCATTGATGTAATTCCTGAGATTTGCGGCGAGGCTCGGGGCGTCTTGCAGGAGCTTTTCAAAATCGTACTGGGAGGTATTATAGAAGGAAAAGCCGGATGCCTTTCTGAGTTGAGGTTCGAGATTTTCGAGCTTGCCCGAGAACCTTGCATTGGTCTTGAGCACCTTCTCTTTGGTCGGCGCCAGGACACAGTCGATGCGGCGCAGCACAGTCAAGGGCAGGATCACATCCTGATATTTGCCCCGTCGAAAGGTATCCCTTATCAGATCAGCTACACCCCAGATAAAGCTGACAATCTCACTGTGGTTCATCGTTCGCTCGGTTCCAAATGATTTTTTTCAGGTAGTGTATGGCATTTATGAGCCTTTTGTCTGCCGATATCTACGTCGCTTTTGCAGGAGCGCTGATCCTGATGATCATGGCTGAAAGACAAAAGGAAACGTAGGTTCACCGTTCTGGATTCAAGGATGTAAGAATCTCGTAGCTGATCGTTCATAGCCCGGTTGATTTCAAATAGGTATCATGGGAAAGGAAATCGTTTTTGTGACCACTCAGGTAGTCAGCCTGAAGGTGTTTAGACTGTCCTTCGACCATGCTCAGGATGGCCGAAGGAAAGATCTATCTGCCTGATCAGGCACTTATTGTTAATACTCGCATGGGGAGAAAAAGGCAACTGTTATTCAAGAGATCATTTTGCATTCATTGACTTATTGGCTTTAACTTCCAACAGCACATTCCCGACATATGTATGGCTCGTTGCGGGTTCACTTCGCCTTTCCGTTTTTTGATTCGGTTTCAAAAATCAGAGTTTTTATAAGTTCATGCTACCATTGCCTCGTTGGTAATACGTATTTGCTTACGAGGACTGTATTTCCCCTTTCTTTTTAAAAAAGCTCTTGAATCGGCTGACAATTGAGCTCGGGTTTTCTCTGTCAGAGCGGGCCAGTTGTGTCATCTCAGCATCAAGGATAGTGACTATACCGGGGAGTTTTTTGAAGCTTTCCGGTTTAAACTCCCTCATGAGATCATCGATCCGGCTTGAGGCAAAGCCTTGGTGGTCCAGGTAATATGCCATGAGGCGGCTAAAGTTGTAAGGGAATCGTTTTGCCATCCTCCTGAATGGAGTATCAGAGATCGAGCCTGATTCGAGATAACTCATCACCACCTCCTCTGTCTCCCTCTTTCCAAGGTACCGGTCGGGATAGGTGAATACCTCGACAAAGCGCTGGTAGTCGATCAAAAAGGAGAGACCCTCAACCGGGTCACAGAGCATGCCAACGTCCCGGCTGTTCAGCACCGGCTCGGGAAGCTTTACGATGATGCGCTGATAAGGTCTTCCTGTTTTCCGCTCAAAGGCCGCGGCAACGGGCTGGTTTCCACTCTCCGGGTCTTTTTTTTCAAAGGATAGATAGTCAAAAAACCCCTGGTATTTATGGAGTATCTCTGTGCCGGTCCCGAGGATTTCATCTGAACCGAAGTGCTGGAGGAAATCCTCATAGTGTCTTCTGACCGACTCATAGCTCTTTTGAAGTTTTTCTTCATTGTCTTTAAATGCCAAACTTGGATGTTTCATCTGAAAATCCATAGCGCTCTTGTACATCGCGGCCCGATGATCCTCACTCCCGTCCCATTCGTAGATCGCTACACTTCCTGAAAAGATATAAAAGCCTTTTGCAGGGACAATCCTTGCGAAGATAAAATCCCCGGGGTTTATCTGAAAATCGGTCATGGAAGCCGTGGGAAACACCTTGTATTCTCGCTCATTGATCAGATTTTTGAGATGGAAACCGGAACCTTTTCTGCCCTTCACCTCAAATAAGCCCTCAACGACATCCCTCCATCCCCGGATCAGTTCTCGCACATCCTTACTCATGGACTGTTTATAATGCTCTGTAAACAGCCCCGCTATGGTTTTGCCGTTCTCTAGTTGGTATTGGAGGATAAACCAGTCCTGAAAGTTTACCCATTCATCCTCAGAATTGGGTCGCTTCGGTTTCCCGAATTCCCTCTTCAAGGCTGCATCCATCTCTTCACGGAACTCGGGCCGTCGAGAAAAGGTGATCACGGCTGATTTTATATCTCCCATCAAGGACAGGGTTTCACTCGGGATCCCCTCTTTTCCTGCCTCGAGTCTTGCCTCCAAGGTTTTTGGATAAAGGTATTCACCTGCAAAGCTGTCCAGCCCATCTTCATCTAATATAAGAAAGGGTTTTCCATCTTTGCCGAAAAGAGAGAGGTCAATCTCCGTTGTATCAACAGGCTCAAGGAGCCTGAGCCAGACTTTATAGTCCTTGGGAAGATTAAAACCCCATTTCTCAGCCCATGCGATTCCCCCATAGACAATCGTAGCGGCGAGGGAAAGGTCGCAGGGAATCAGAGGGGCCCACTTTTCAGCACCTCTCGATTTGATTTCTTCTACATCGGCCTCGGCAAGCCCGTAGTTTCCCCAGGCATCTTTGAGCCCCACTCCCGCCAAATCCACGTGAAAGCAGGAGAGGACCAGACCGGTCGAAGCCTGTCGGAAAACAAAGATAGTCGCCACCATTCCCTGGTCCCAGTCCTCATTTATGAGGCAGGAGACGAGGGGGTGGCGATAGTTGAGCGCCTCCTGCAATAAGGGTTCTTTCCGCAAGAGATCAGGCAATGAGAACCTTCTGGCCTTTTTGCGCCTTTGGATCTCCTTTCTCTTTTTGGCGTGTCTTTGTTTTTTATCCTTTGTTGCCATGCGTGCTTTCACTTTCTATGTCTTTAAGGGCTCTTAAGCCTCACGACAATTGTTACCTTAAACTCCTCTGAGATTCATATCTCCTTCAGAGGGAAGGATACGGATGGTCGCCCTCAAGAATTTTCTCGCGGATAGCCTCTTTTTTATCCTCATTCAATTCATCGTCATGTCTTATCATAGTATATCTTTCCATCTGGTCGATTAGTTTATTTTCCATGCCGAGGGTATATCCAATATAACTGAGCTTGAGACCCTGGTGCCTGCATCCGTGATAGAGTTGAACAGTTTGGAATCCGATGCTCCTGAGGAAATCTCGGCATCCTTCAGGAAAAGGGGCTATGTGATATGCCCCCGCACCGGTCTCCTAATCCTTACTGCGGTATTCCTTAGTGGGGTCTATAATCAGCTCTATCGCCTCGTACTTCTTAACGGCGTCAGTAATAGCCATCCTCAGGTGGTGAATGTTCTCACCCCAGACAGCATGGCTATACATAGCCTCGTCCCGCCGCTCGTCCATCAAGATCATAAAGCAGGCACTGACGCCGAGCTCTTTCAGCACAGCACGGGCGGCATCTCTGGCCCGCTCCAAATCTTTCTCTAGTTTGCTCTCAGCTCCCGGGTTCTCCTGCTTCTTGACAAGAGTAAGCACCGTATCCCCTGTGTCCTTGGGTTTTGTCATGGCGTGCCCCTTTCTCCGATTTTTCCGGCGGTTGGCGGTTGTGCATGGTTCTTTATCCCGAGGTGCGGAGTTACCCCGTCCTTGAAATCTGCTTATGGGGGTGGCTCTATCTATGCGGGCGGCCGCTGGCCTCTTGGATAGTACCGCATAACAGGGGAGAAGAGCTACGGTTTTATCACCTATCGCCACACCCATCATGAGAAAATTTACTATTTTTTAAAGGCTTGGATTGGGTTACCTTAAACTGATCTGGAAGCCGGGCACTACACGCAAATGCGTCTGATATTGGGGGAGTAGGCATTTTGCTGAGGCTCCAACCGTAAGGGGAACCGTTACTGATAATCAGAATGACCCTCTTGAAGGCGTGTATGTTAGTGCACAGAGGTTTAATCCTTCC
>CAYPNL010000331.1:0-4338 GCA_964412045.1 uncultured Desulfobacteraceae bacterium | reverse complement strand
CAGCTTCTCATCTCGTGTCTGGGCCATGGCTCCTTCTCCCTTCCGGTTGGGTTAGTGAGGCTATAACCTATAGCACCAGCGATGAGAGGTTGTCAAATTGCAAAAAATAGGATACAAATGCTTCACCCGTGGGAGAGGAATCGTATGAAGGACATGGAAGATACTGCGTTGCTCCAAGGGAAAAGCCCATCCATTTTGGTGATAGATATGGTCAAGGATTACTTCGACCCTCGACGAAGGTTAAAGATTACCCCCTTGGCAAAGGCTATCATCGGCCCTATCAGGGAACTCACCATAGACTTCAGGGAGCATGGCTGGCCGGTTATCTTTGCAACGGATGCATTCAAGGAGGATGATTTTATCTTCACGGGCAGGATGAAACCGGAAGCGCTGAAGGGAACCAAGGGAGCCGAGGTTATCGATGAGCTCGAAAGAGAGCCTGAGGATCTGTGGCTGCCCAAACCGCGCTTTTCCGCCTTTTTTCAGACCGGTTTAGAGCGATACCTGCAGGAAAGAGATGTCACGTTGTGCGCGGTAACCGGCATTGCCACACCCGTGTGCGTGTTGGCAACCGCGCTCGATGCGATCTGTTATGATTTTCACTGCGTCATCGTCTCAGATTGTACCGCTGCCACCTCAATAAAAGTCCATGAGGATACCCTCAATATATATAGAAACACTGCGCTTTTCCCTCTCCTCAAGGTATCTACCGCAGCAGAGCTTCGTGCCGATTTAGGCATCGTTTAGACAGGGTAGTCACCATGATAAAGCCATGGCCTCTTATCGAAACCTATGAAGGACCGAACATGGGCCTGTTTTCCGTACGGGTGAATCGGTGCCGGTCCCCGAGGACGGGCCTGGAACATGACTTTTATATAATCAATTTCCCGAACTGGGTTCAGGTGATACCCATCACCCCGGAAGAGAAAATCGTTATGGCCAGACCGTGATGGGCCTGAGCCTCTATTTCCTATTGGGTGAGGGGAGCCGTTTGAGGAACACCATTCATTCATAATCCCCTCCTTCGCGGCACCTTTCCTCTGAAGCGCACCATCGTGTAGAGAGTCTTGTTTTGGTATTGACAGGCGATATAACTATTTTGTAGTTATAATGTAGCTGTATTGATGAATTGTATGACATCCCTAGATAAAAAAGGAGGAAAACTATGGGAAGAGTTGGCATAATTGGTGCTGGACAGAGTAAGTTCGTGAGGGGGTATCCGGGCTCCGTTCGGGAGCTTGCCTTTGATGGATTTAAGGAGGCCATAGAGGATGCCAAGATAGGGACAAAGGACATAGACGCATCGATAATCGCCTCTGCCCCGGAGTACGACAAGCAGAGGTCTCCGGCCGGTGTGATCGCCGAGTATCTGGGCCTCATCCCCCAGCCCACCTTCTACATTGAGTCAGTCTGTTCATCGAGCAGTACGGCCTTAAAGGTCGCCTATTCCATGATAAAGGCGGGATTGCACGAGGTCGTGGCAATCGTAGGCTTTCAGAAGATGTCTGAGATCTCATCCAGTGAATCTCAGGAGAGAATGGGGAGAGGGGCTGATATTCAGTGGGAATCACCCTTTGGCACCATGATGCCCGCATACTATGCTATGTATGCACAGGCACACATGGCCACGTACGGGACGACCCTCGAGGATCTCGCCAGGATACGAGTGAAGGCTGCTACCTATGGACAGATCAACGAGAAGGCTGTCTATCGAAAAGAGGTGACCATGGAGATGTTCACCGATCCGGAGAGCAATATTTCCGCTCCTGTGGCAAGGCCTTTGAGGGTAGGTGATTGCTGCGCTAATGCAGACGGAAGTTCCTGCATCATAGTCGCATCCGAGGAAAAGGCCAAGGCCTTGTGCGAGAAGCCCGTATGGATCCTGGGCATAGGTGCCGCCTCCGAGGCGGTAAATATGGCCGGCAGGGAACTATTGACTGGGTTGTCAGTCGGTATTGAAGCGGGGAAACAGGCATACAAGATGGCCGGCCTGGGGCCGAAGGATATCGATGTAGCAGAGGTCCATGACTGCTTTACTATTGCAGAGATGATGGCCTATGAGAACCTCGGATTCGCCAAGCCCGGCGAAGGCAAGGACCTGATCGCGTCAAAAGAGACATACAAAGAGGGGAGCATTCCCGTGAACATCGATGGAGGTCTGCTCTCCAAAGGGCATCCCATTGGGGCAACAGGCGGCTCTCAGCTCAGGACCATCGTGCTCCAGCTCCGTGGAGATGCAGGGGAGATGCAGGTGAAAGATCCGGAGATCGGGCTTGTCCATAATATCGGCGGTGTCGGCCTTTATGGGAATGTAACCATCCTGGGGAGGTGAAAAAATGGCCAAAAAGGAAGTGGATGATAGATTTAAGAAATTCGGTACCGTGAGCTTCACAGCTATCAGTAAGACGAACGACTTCATTACCTATCTCGAAGAGGGAAAGGTAATGGGTACCAGATGCAAGGATTGCGGAGCTACGTTCTTTCCTCCGCGTTCGGACTGCTCCAAGTGCTTGCAGAGCAACATGGAGTGGTTTGAGGTTTCCGGGACCGGAAAGCTCATGAGCTTTAGCGAGCTTACCTATGGTCCCGTGGGATTTGAGAATGATCTTCCCTATACCATTGCTCTCGTGGATTACGGCGATTACAAGGTGTTCGGAAGGATATCAAAGGACATGCCCTATGAGGAACTCAAGGTGGGAATGGGGTTGAAGGCCGTGAGCAACACCTTGCCAAATGGTCAGCTCAACTACGTGTTCACCGCCCCATGAGGCATTCAGCCAGGATGTGTCAATGGCTATGCCCTGTGTCTCGGTAAAGGAGGTCGAAGATCCTATGAAAGGCATTGTCTCGTATGGCGGGTATCTCCCCCTGTACCGAATAGGCAGGGAGATCATCGGTAGAAGTATGGGATGGCTCAATCAGGCTGCCTTCATGAAGGGGCAGAAGTGCGTGGCCAACTGGGATGAAGACAGCCTTACCATGGGCGTGGCTTCAGCGATGAACTGCCTGGAGACCCATGACAGGAGTAACGTTAAGGCCCTCTATTTCGCCACAACCACCTCGCCCTTTCGAGAGAGAGGGTGTGCCGATATCATACGAACGGCCTTAGATCTCGGCAGCACCATCCGAACAGCCGATTTTTCCGGTTCCACCGGGGCAGGTACCGCCGCATTGATTGCCGCGCTCAACGGTATCGATGAAGATTCCCCCGGAGATATCCTGGTGTGTGCATCGGATGCGCGGCTCGGGAAACCCGGCAGCTCTCAAGAGCTGAGCTTCAGCGACGGTGCTGCCTCCCTAGTGGTGGGGAGCAATTCCGTCATTGCGGAGTATAAGGGCTCATACAGCGTCTCCTATGATTTCCCTGATCATTGGAGAGCAGAGCACGACAGGACCGACAGGGCCTGGGAGGATCGGTTTGGGCGCGAGCAGGGCTACCGGAAGTTTATCCTTGAGGCCGTTGCAGGACTTGTGAACAGATACAACATCAAGGTGAAGGATATCTCGAAGGTGATCTTCCCCGGTATGTATCCCAAGGATCACGCCGCAATCTGCACAAAAATGGGTCTGGACCAATCTCAGGTTCAGGACCACCTGATGACGGTCATGGGAAATACCGGCACCCCCTATCCCCTGAACCTGCTCGTCTCTGCCTTGGAAGAATCAAGGCCGGGCGATGTGCTGATCGTAGCCGGCTTCGGAAACGGGAGCGATGCGCTCCTGTTTCAAGTGACCAAAGAGATCGAGAGGCTCAGGGGTCGAGCAAGGGGAATGAAGCAGTACCTTGAGAAGACGAGAGAGCTTGTCAGCTACGAGACATACTTGGCCTTTAAAAACCTGATCACGCCCGAGGGGGGGATCAGGGCAGAGGCCGTACCCTTTACGGCCTTGTCCCTGGTCTGGAGAGACCGGCGAGAAATCATAGGGCTCTGCGGAACACGGTGCACCCGGTGTGGAACCCCTCAGTATCCTGCGCAGCGGGTATGCGTGAATCCCGATTGTGGGGCAATCGATGAGATGGAGCCCTACCGGTTTTCAGACAGGAAGGCCAGGGTATTCAGCTTCACCGGTGATCTCTTGTCCTTCACGCCGCACCCGCCTGCAATCTATGCCCTTGTCGATTTCGATGGAGGCGGCAGGTTCTGGTTTGATGTCACGGATTGTGAGCTTGACGCCATGAGGATCGATATGCCTATTACGCTCACCTTCAGAAGGAGGTATGTCGATGAGAAGAGCGGGGTTATCGGCTATTTTTGGAAGGCAGTGCCGGCTTGAGATACGGTTCAACCGTTCAAGGTTCAACGTTCAAGGTTTCCTGTTGGGATCAAGATCGACAAA
>CAYPNL010000330.1:0-5104 GCA_964412045.1 uncultured Desulfobacteraceae bacterium | reverse complement strand
TTTTCTGATGAGCTCCATCAGCTTTTTTGCAATTGGAACATGCGCACCGGACATGATGGAAAGACCTATCACGTCAACATCCTCCTCGATTGCCATCTTCACGATGGAGGGAACGCTTTGATGGAGCCCCGAGTAGATCACCTCTATCCCGGCATCCCTCAGGGCATGGGCCATGACCTTTGCGCCCCTGTCATGACCGTCCAGTCCCGGCTTTGCAATAAGGATTCTGATCTTTTTCTCAGGCATCACTCCCTCCATCTTTTCCGTTCATGAGCCTATGCTGACCGTTCCCTTCTTGATCTCGTTGAGAACAAACTCCTTGCCCCGCACGATATGCTCTTTGAGTTGCCGCTCCACCTTTTTTGCATCTCTTTGCCGTATGGCCTCTACGATCTCTCTATGATCCCTGTTGGACAAGCGGGCCATTTCCTCTGAATTGAGTATGATATTTCTCAGGAAGTGGATCTCATCCTTGAGGCCATGGATCATCTTTATCAATCGATGGCTCCTGCTCAATTCATAGAGCGCTTCATGGAACTCGGTATTTACTGCGGAGAGCCTTTTCAGGTCTCCCCTGTCCAGATATCGCTGAAACTCATCTATCTTCAGCTCCAAGGTTATAAGCTCGCCTTCGGAATGTCTTGTGGCTGCGAGATATCCGGCAAAGCTCTCCAGGATACTCCGAATGTCAAAGGTATCCTCGATATCGGAGACAGTCAGCCCTCTCACTGCATAGCCTCCTCTGGAAAGGGGCGTGAGCAAGCCTTCTGCCTCAAGCTTATGCACCGCCTCTCTGACCGGGGTTCTGCTAATGCCCATAGAGAGGGCAATCTCGTTCTCTACGATGCGCCTTCCCGGTCGGATCTCCCCTCTCAGGATCATCCCCTTTACCTGCTCAAAGACCTGACTCCCGAGATTCTCTTTTTTGAGAGGCCTTATCATAGCAAGGCCACGTGTGTCCATAGGTAGTCACCCATTATCCATGGGATTAATCCCCGTTTTCCGCCGTTACCGCAGGTACTGCCTGGCAATGGTGGTCTGGAGCACCTCGTGCGTCCCCCCGCCATAAAGCAGAAATCGGTTGTCTCTATAATACCGCTGCACATTGTATTCCATAGAATAACCGTAGGCGCCGAAGATCCTGGTGGCCTCATCCGTTGCAGAGCACGCTGACTCGGTTGCAAAATACTTGGCCATGGATGCCTCGTTTAAGCAGGAAACGCCCCTGTCGATGAGATGGGTCACCTTATAGCACATGAGGTTGCTGGCCTCCAGATTCACGGCCATATTCGCAATCTTTGCCTGGATGAGCTGATAGGTCCCGATCGTTTTGCCGAACTGTACCCGCTCCTTACAGTACCTGATAGAATCATCCATTGCTGCCCGAAGCAGTCCGATGGCGAGGGCCGCGGTCATGACCCTGATCTCCGCCAGGATGGTCAACAGGACATCGAGGCCCCTTCCCAGCTCCCCCAGCATGTACTCGTCCGGGACATGACAGTTATTGAAATAGATCTCCGACATCTGTGTCGTTCTGGTACCCAGGAGGTCGAACCGTTTGCTGTGGGAAAACCCTGGCGTGTCCGCGGGAATAAAGAAAAACATAAGTCCTCTCAACCCTTTATTCGGATCCGTTTGGGTCAGGACTGTGTGAAAATGACCGATAGGCCCGCTCGTGGACCATGTCTTCATCCCGTTGATTATCCAACCCTTTTCGGTCTTGGTAGCCCGTGTCCGGACATTGCCGAGATCGGATCCTGCCTCCGGCTCGGTAAGCTGAAAGGCCCCGATCTGTTCACCCTTCATGGCAGGGCGGAGATAGTGCTCATGCATCTGCTTGGTGCCATACCGATAGAGGCCGTCCGTTCCCATCAGGCATTGCATGGCTGTGGTAGCCCCCAGGCTCAAGAGACCCCGTGCCAACTCCTCAACGCAGATGCAGTAGAGGGTGGTGTTTCCCCCTGAACCGCCTACTTTTTTGGGATACCGTATCCCCAGGATACCCATATCAGCGATCTTTTTGAAAAGATCATAGGGAAACTCTCCGCTTTCATCATGCTCCCTGGCAAAAGGGATGACCTCTTCATCCACAAACCGCGCCATAATCCTTCGCAGAAGTCCCTCTATATCGGAACGCACCATCATATCCCTATCCTGCCTTTCTCTCTCAGGGCGCTCGTCAAGGTGGGCACCACCTCATGAAGGTTTCCAACGATACCCCAATCTGCCACCTCAAAGATGGGAGCCCTCTCATCGGTGTTAATGGCAATCACATAGCGAGATCCGAGCATTCCGGCCCTGTGCTGGATTGCCCCGGATATGCCGCACGCGATATAGAGCTCAGGCCTCACTGTCTGGCCTGTCTGGCCCACCTGCCTCTCAGCCGGGAGCCATCCTTCCTCGATAACAATCCTTGTGCCGGCGACCTCTCCGCCGAGGGCCTCAGCAAGCGAGACTATGCACTCCAAACCCTCCTTTGATCCCGCGCCCCTGCCGCCCGCTACGACGACCGTGGCATCAGAGAGGTTCACGCCGCTTTTCTTCTCCCTCACCACCGCCAAGATCTCGGTGAGCCTGTCCCTTTCCAGCAACTTCACCTTCTTCTCAACTATCCTGCACTGTCCCGTGCCGTTCCTCTTTTTCGCTTCCATCACCCCAGGCCTCACCGTTGCCATCTGAGGCCTGCTATAGGGGGTCTTTATCGTAGCCATCACGTTTCCCCCAAAGGCCGGCCTTGTCTGCAGCAATGAGCCGTCTTCCGGGTCAATGGCAAGCTCCGTGCAGTCAGCGGTGAGCCCGAGATTGAGCCTCATGGAGACCCTCGGTGCAAGATCGCGGCCGATGGTGCTCGCTCCGACCAAGAATATGCAGGGCTTATGTTCCGATATAATCCCTGCGATCACCTTTGCATAGGGATTTGTCTGGTACTGGGCAAGGATAGTGTGCTGGGCAAGGTAGATATTCTGGGCCCCGAACTCCTCGAGTTCCTTGACCAGATGAGCCACGTCATGGCCAAGGAGCACTGCTGAGAGGTCCTGATTGAGCTCTTCTGCGAGCTTCTGGCCGAGGCCTAAGAGCTCGAAGGTTACCCTGCTGACTGCGCCCTCCCGCTGCTCAGCGAACACCCACACACCTTTGTACTCGCTGAAATCCGGCGCCTCCCTCTCTTTGACATCCGAGCGGATGGCCTCGACCTTACATACCTCTATACAGGCGCCGCATGATGTGCACCTGTCGGTTATGACCGCCGTTCCGTCCCGCAGCTCCACCCCGCCGTAGGGGCATGTCTTCACACATCTCCCGCAGCCGTTGCAGAGCTCCTGATCGATCACTATCGCCATAGATAACCCTCTTAAGATTTATGGAGTAATGGAGTAATGGAGTGTTGGAGAAATGGAGCATTGGAGTGATGGAGTAATGATAATAACCATATGGTGTGTAGTTCCGCTACGAGGAAGTTCTCTTTGTGCATACATCCATTCCTCCATTCCTCCAGTACTCCACTATTCCTTCAAATGAGATGTTTGCTCCGCATCCTGTCGAGCAATTGACCGACCACCTCATCCTTGCTCCCGTGTAATATCTCTCCCTCCCTTTTCACCTTTGGGGAAAATGTCTTAATCACCTGTGTGAGCGAGCCGCTTAACCCGACTTCCTGCACGGTAAGACCGAGGTCGGCCACATCCCAGATCTTGATATTTGCCTTTTCCCCACAAGCATCGATGAGGGAATCCACCCGCGGGAATCTGGGCCTGTTGATCTCCCCTGTGACGGTAATCAGGGCCGGAAGCGGGGAGGCCACCCTTTCATAGCCGTCTTCCTGTATCCTCTGGACCACGATGTGTTTTTCATCGATCTCCTCGATCCTCCTCACGTAGGTAAGCTGGGGCAGGCCCAAGAACTCCGCGACCTGGGGCCCTATCTGGGCTGTGTCGCCGTCAATCGCCTGCCTTCCGCAGATGATCAGGTCGTATTTCTTCACCTTCTTTATGGCCATTCCAAGCGTGAATGCGGTGGCCCAGGTATCGGCGCCGCCAAAATTCCTGTCGGTGAGCAGGATAGCTTCATCGATTCCCATGCCCATTGCCTCGGATATGGCATCAATCGCCTGAGGAGGGCCCATTGAGAGCACCATGGCCTTTCCTCCGTGATCCCCTTTTACGGTCACGGCGAGCTCAATGGCATGCTTATCATCGGGATTGATGATGCTCTCCACCCCCTCTCTGATGAGCGTGCCGGTCTTTTGATCGATCTTGATCTCCGAGGTGTCAGGCACCTGCTTCATAAGCACGATGATGAACATGGCTATATAATCCCTTCTTCTTTGAGCCCGGTTATTTCTGCCTCGGAATAGCCGAGGATATCGCCATAGATTTCCTTGTTGTGTTCTCCGAACCGAGGGGGAAAAGAAAGACGATTTTCATTTTCCGCAAGGAATGGCGTTCCATAGGGCGGAGGCGCGAGCGTGAGCTCTATGCCCGATTTTTGATCCTTGGATCTCAGGAGCCTCCTTTTGATGAGTGGCTCATCTATTACATCGGGAATGGTGTTGATCTTGCTGATAGGTATGCCTGCCTTGTTGAACGTTTCAATGAGCTCTTCAGAGGTAAGTGTTTCAAAGACCTCGCCTATCAACCGGTTCAGATTCCATACGTCCTGATTTCTCCCTTTATTCTTTTCGTACTCAGGCCTATCGAGGAATTGAAACTGTGGTATCGATACAAAATCCTTCCATTGCCGATCATTCCCTACTGCTATGTATACGTAACCGGTCTTTGTCTTGAAGACAGAGACAGGAGAGAAAAATTGGTGGGTGTTGCCGCGTCTGGTGATCTTGTCATCGAATGAAGCCGTCAATGTTATGGGTACAGTCAGCCAGGATGCGGCCGACTCAAACATGGATAGATCGATCCTTGATCCCTCGCCGGTCCTCTCCCTCTTGAGAAGGGCCTTCATCAGCATCCCATAGGCATGCTCGCTCGTGCCCATATCAGCCAAGGGTACGCCAAGTGACTGGGGATCACCGTCAGCCTCGCCGGTTACCTCCATTAACCCAGACCTTGCCTCGAGAATCGGCTCATAAGCTGCCTCATTGCTCTCAGGG
>CAYPNL010000329.1:0-14362 GCA_964412045.1 uncultured Desulfobacteraceae bacterium | reverse complement strand
CATTTTAGGCATTTCATGTAAATTTAATGTCTTTTCTTTACATTAAAATCGGCAAATGTAAAAAGGGGCTCTAATTCGGAATTGAATCTCTTCGCGTTATATTCCTCGTCGCTTGCGACGAATCGGACTTATAAATCATCAAATTAATACCCCGCTGCTTGCGACGGGGATGTTTATTAAACTCAAAGCATCAAGCCAATGAAAGAGCAAAAGAAGCATATTCCGGGATTTCACATTTACATATTTGATGGTCTCGTAAAAAGTCTTTCTACCGGTCATTGCGAGGAGCGGATTGACGAAGCAATCTAGTGAATTCAATTACTTACATTGACTGAGATTGCTTCGCTTCGCTCGCAATGACACCGATTTCGACTTTTTACGAGTTTGTCATATTTGAAATATAGATAAATAACCTCCACCGGGTAATCGGTTAGAAAGTGTAATCGAGGATATAGGATTATAAGTTCTTATGCAAACTTCCAGAAAAGAAATCGCAGGGGATGCTATTTCCGAGCATGCATCCCGTCCCTAAAGCAAAGAATGAAAGGCTTTGTCGGCGTCACGGACAATGATTGGTTTGCATTCCTCTCCCAACAGTTAAGGATTGATGAAGCAAGCCCCTGTGAAAAGGGAAGCATCCTTGAATAATTCAATAGATACTACGGTTGTGCGGCATGTGGTGGATTCTTACACCAACAGGAGATAAAAAATTCCCCTACCGGTTGAGAATAGAGAAAGAGGGACAGACCGTCGTATCATTGTATGTCCAGGACAGATGGCCCGGACAAAAGGGGCATATCTTCTGCATACAAAGCAGAGACGAGCCTGATGAGCCGGCTTCCGAGGCAGGAGAGATCGAGCGAATCCCCATAATCTCACTAAAGAGGTATGGGAAACGAATAGCAGTTGTGCTTGACAGGTCCAGAAACAAGAGGTGCGACTTCCTCTTCCTCACAAAGAACTACAAAACAAAGGAAGGGGAGTACGAGCAGATATTCTGGCGCACGCAAAAGGCCCTTACCGAACGGCGGCCCCGGGTAAAACTGACAACCAGAGGGCACCCATGGCTCCATGTGGCTATTGACTCCAATGAAAAGTATCCATGGAGATTCACCGGGTGCACGGTCACTCGAGAGAGCTTGCCGGTGGGCGATTATGCTCTCAAGGGAGAGAAGGGGATTCTGGCAGTGGTAGAGCGGAAGACGATGGCAAACCTGCTCCAAGATTTCGGCAATATGGCGCCCCTGCACCAGGCATTGGGTGAACTGGAAGCCTACGAGTATTCCGCACTGGTACTAGAGGCTGATTACGCCAATTTCCTCAAACCGAAACTCACGTATCCGTATCGCCCCACGTTCACTTCCAAGGCAATTGGGGAGTTATTCACGCTGCATCCCGGCCTCCAGATCGTATTTGCAGGCAACAGGAAGATGGCCAAGGAGTGGACCTTGGGCTTCTTCTCAGCTATCCGGGCTCATGAAGCTGACCGGGCTCACCCGGTAGTTCGAGAAGCGGCAGCCGCCTATAGGACACCTTCTCCATTTTACGGAGGAGCTTACTACGACACCATGAAGGGGATCATGGACATGCCCTCCACGTTTACTATGGCGATGGTGCGAGAACAATTCCCCACCGTGCCTGAAGGGACTATAAGGAGAGCCTTGCAGGATCTCAAGAAAGAGGGAAAGCTTAGCAGCCATCGTGCTGGCAGGAAGAGCTATTGGGAAAGGGGTGACGTCGTTGACGATGTTGAATAACTCAAGGCATCAAGAAAACGAAAGAGTGAATGGGTCAGGCAATTGTAATAAGCTATCATATTAAAGGGGGTCTAAAAAGGATTTTTATTCAGCAATTGCTCAACGTTTCTTGAGGCACAAAATGAACGGATTTCTCAGCGTTACGGACAAGACCAGAGAAGAGACGGAGAAGCGGAGAAAGGGAGAAAAGGGGAATCTTCTATAAAAATGCTGGGTGGAGACTTGGACAGGCAATCGATATCACGGCCTTCCTATAATCTTTGATTCGAGGCGATGTGCTATAGAGATCATGCTTCTTGAAACCTGGAGCAGCTTACTCTTGCCAACGGATAGGCGTTCGACTTCGGCTTTCCCTTCCCAGATGATATTTTGAACGTTCAGATACTTTGCCTGGGGAGCGCACAGTGATCCTTCAGGTCAATCCGATTGACCTATTAGCTTCACAATTCCTGCAAAAGGTATTCGTCCATAAATCTCCGAGGGCTTACAATCACTATCTTTCGATACCCGGATACTCGCAATAACTGTTTGTCTCCACTAACAATCAGCTTCGCTCTACTTGCCATGGCACAGGCAAGAAACTTATCATCATCGGGATCGTCGCACACTGGCTCAGGCAAGCCCGGAGCTGCAAGCAGTTCTGCCTTGATCGTAAGAAGCTCAAGGACTGGGTCTACATCAATGCCGGGAAATTGCTGGGCCAACGTTTTCCCAACCCGTTGGTATTCCTCAAGTATTTCTTGTGAGACTACCAGTTGAATCTTGCCGTCGCGCCATGACTTAAGAATCTGATACGGCGGCCCGGTGAAGAAAACACCTGAGATGAAGACATTCGTGTCGAGTATGATTTTCACTTAGTTGCGCGCGCCTTGGCAATTGCAGCGGCGATGTCTGATCGTTTCATGCCCGCTTGCCTTGCTTGTTTCCTGGCTTCAGCAATAAGCGAATCAAATTCTTCCATAGATGGTGGCGAAAGTGCCTTAAGGATCACCACATCCTTTTCTCCTACCACCACAAATTGGGAGCCAGCCTTGAAGCCAAGCCGCTTACGAATATCCTCCGGGATAACGATTTGGCCTTTTGAGGACATCTTTGTCGTTGCCAATGTTGCCATTTTCAACTCCTGGGGCTTTTAATCTTACATTTAAGAATAGCTCACCATTGTACTTCAGGCAAGGGAAATTAATGAGGCAATAGCAGGATTCGTACCTAAGATTATACGTTTCTATACAGGCTTCTATGGAAGAAATCGCAGGGGACACTCGCCCAGCAATTGCTTAACGTTCCTTGAGCCAGTGTATAAAGAGCTTTTCCGGGATAGGTGAGGCAAAGGTGTCAGCCCTTGAAATAGGACAAAAAAAACGGAACCTGCGTTTACCCCCGTTGTTGTAAACGCTTACTGGATTTAACCATGATTGAATTCCAGATTGTTTAGGGGACATCTTGCAAAACATGCTTAACCTTTCTTGGGGCGCAAAATGAAATTCTTTGTCGGCGTCACGGATAGGGGAAGAGAAGAAACGGGGAATCGGTGAAGCGGAGAAACGGAGAGATAACAAAGAGCTGAAAGCTCAAAGCGAAAAACGGGGAATCTTCTAAAAAAATGGTGGTGGTTGGTATATGTGATTGAGATCACAGCCTTACCCAAACTGGCAACAAAGAGAGTGATGCCTTCAGGTTGCTCGATGCTTTTTTTCTCAGAATCAATGGACTTTTGCCCTTTTTCCAAAGATTTTCTCACTGTGGCAATGAAGCGGCACCGCCCCATAGTCAGGGGCATTGGGCAAAGGGAGAGGTTCTAGGAGGCGTCTCATCATAAGCGGCTTAAATAGCATTGCATCAAAGGGGTTTCATAAAACAGCTCCCCACATCCGATAACTTGTCGAGAGCCTCCGGGTCAGACGAGTGGCTTTAGGTCGTTCCCGAGTATTCAGAGGTTTACCCGAAGGAACACCTATCCTGATCCTGCTGACAGCGGGATTCAAATTGGCCGACGAGTTCGGCCTCACGCTGGGAAGGGAAAAGGCACAACCTCCTCAGGGCAACTGCCGTCCTTTCTAAGAATACATAACCCCGGCTCCACCTTTGCCCCCTTAATGCATTCCTCTTATCGATCTCATTTCCATGTACCATAAAGGAATAGCACAACGCGCATCCACTTTGCCTTTGACATGCAAACCGAAGTCACCTATAGTCCGGCCTAAAAAAGGGAACTCCCTATTCATCGTCATCTCATCCAACTCATCTCACCGGAGCTGTCTCTCAACGCAGCAACAAGCGTGAGGGTCTTAAAAGATATGGAAAAACGAAAGGGCCTTTTCTATGGTTGGGTAGTCCTCGCCGCAGCCTTTTTGACGTTAGTTCTCGGGTATGCCATCAGGAATACCTTCTCTGTGTTTTACCCTACCATTGTTGAAGAATTTGGATGGGGTAGGGGCAACACTGCATTGATGTTTTCTATTAGCATCATTGTCTATGGTGTGGCGGCCCCGGTTGCGGGGAGCCTTGTAGATCGTTTCAGACCAAGGCTTATATTGCCCATAGGGGCTTTCATCATGGGAGGGAGTGTCGTTTTGTGCGGCATCGCTACCCGTCCGTGGCACTTTTATCTCTTCTACGGCGTTATGGTGGCTACCGGCCTGAGTTTCATAGGATGGGCCCCCTTGAGCGCCATCATATCAAACTGGTTTTTCAGAAAACGGGGACTGGCATTCGGCGTTTTGGCCGCCGGATTTGGTGGCAGTCTCGTGTTTGCCCCAGTAGCGCAATTTCTCATCTCTACGTTCGGATGGCAAGCCGCATATGGTATCATCGGGCTCTCAGCGATGGCCATTATCGCGCCGCTCTGTGGTTTTTTTGTGGTGGGCAGCCCCGCAGACAAAGGACTATTGCCGGACGGGTCCACAGCGTTGCCGCCGCAGGTAGCGCAAGACGTCCATTCGAATAAGACGTCAGAAAGCCGGGAAGCGAATTTTCTTGTCGACTGGACGCTTGGCCGGGCCATGAAGACCAGTCACTTTTGGCTTCTCTTTCTGATCGCTTTTTGTCTGCTGGGTCTCGTAGAAACGATAGCCATAGCGCATCAGGTTTTCTTTTTCAGAGATGTCGGTTACACACCGATGGCGGCGGCTAAAATTTACAGCGTCTTTGGGGTGACCTTTGTGTTTGGGACCTTATCTAGTTTCATCTCAGATCGATTGGGCCGAGAAAAGGTCTTCATACCCAGCTGTTTTTTAAGTGCCCTCGCTGTATGTCTCTTGTTCCTGATCAAAGATGCATCCCAGCCATGGATGGCCTTTGTGTTTGCGGGCTTCCTGGGCTTCGGGATAGGTATTGCAGGAGCTGTGTTTTTCACGACGGTGGCTGACCTTTTCCAGGGAAGGCATTTCGGGTCTATCCAGGGTACGGTGGTGTTGGGATTTTCTTTAGGGGGCGCCGTTGCCCCATGGCTGGCAGGATTTATCCATGACCGAACAGGCAGCTATTTTCCCACCTTCCTCATCTTGTTGGTCTCCCTCCTGATTTGCATGCTGCTCATGTGGCTCGTATCCGCCCTCAGGTCAAGACCGATTCCGGATCGACCGTAAGGCATTGCACAAGTAGTAAGGATATCCAAGCATCCAAAGCACGACAATATATGCCGATGCGGCAGGGAAACGGATGCTGGAAGAGGTTGACAGGATCGATCGCATCACCTTGAAGGAGGCGGAAGAGGACACCGTAAATCAGCGTGAAATAGGGAAGGATGAATTCATTACCAAGGAAGGTTTGATCTACAGTAAGCGGTGCGAGCATTGCAAATATTGGGTGAACGTTAACGATATGGCAATGAGTTTTTCCGACTTCAAACGTATGACGAAATCCCTTGAGGTTTCAGAAAAATGAGCTGCAAGGGCAAAGAGCAAAGAGCTTGAGAGAACATAGCGGCTCATGGATTTGAGCATACCTGCAGCATGCAGGAGCGATTATGGATTGTGCCTTTGTCAAGAAGGGGGAGATTATTGGCCATACAAGCTCAGGCATATCAAGGAAAACTATGAGCACTTCGAGCCACGAGATCCTGACGATTTCATCTATGCTTCGAGGTTTTCGTAGAATGTGGACGTAAAAGAGTGCACAGAACTTCCGGTAATCTTGCACAGGTTTTTGTGCATCTCTTGAAGACAGCCGGTGCAATCGTATTGATTTTCTAAGAACAAGCAACCTTTATCTTTTTCAAGTGCGGTTGTGGCCGGGTTGTTCTCACATTAATATTTGATAAGGGATTTCCAAAAGTCAGGGTCTTCATCCTTCCAGTTCGGGCCGAACCGCCTGTCACAAAAGCCACTGAGCCGTTCATACCACTTTGCCCACACGTTCTTCTTCTTTTCCCTAGCCTCAATGATATCGGCCACGAACACATCGATCTTCCCGATCTCATCCTTGGGCACGTAAAAGGAGGCCCCCTCTTGGAAGGATTTTTTGAGATTTTCCTTAGACAGCGCATGGGCTGTGAGCATCAGCGCGGGAATATCCCTCTTGTTAGCGATCTCTAATAGATCATACCCTTGGACCCCCATGATATCCAATAGAGCGACGTGGTAATAGTTGTTCTCAAGAAGCTCCTTTGCCTCTTCAAAATTCGATGCCCTGTCGACCTTGCACATATCGAGGAGCTCGGTGAGGGCATCCAATATGTCCTCTTCGTCATCCACAATCAGTACCCGTTTACCTCTAAGGATTTTCTTTGGATCCATTTCCCACTCCTTATTTTTTATGTATTGTACCATGCAGGTCTTTGTAGTCAAGTGGTTCCTTTTGCTCGGTTATAGTTGCCCCGAATCTGCTCAAAACCCCATGACATAATTTATCTTGACAATTCAGCATCCTCAATCTAGTGTATTTTATTAGAATACTGCACTTTTTTAGTTCATAAAGGTCTCATAATCGCCCGAATAGCGCTAAGGCTCTTGCTAAACAAGGTCAAAAACCACGGAAGGCATATCGAAAAGCAGCTTTTCCTTGAGATCTGCTTCATAAAACGTTTTTCGGTAGCAATAATACCCTAATTGGTACGGTTATGAAAGGAGGATGCACACGATGAGCCCAGATAGCTTATTAAAGGATAAGCATGTGTTGGTGGTGGATGACGAGCCCGATATACTGGAGATTGTGGAAGACGAACTAGATATGTGCATGGTTAGTAAGGCAGCGGATTATGATACGGCAATGCAACTGCTGGCAAGTTATACGTTTGATATTGTGATCCTCGATATCATGGGGGTAAACGGCTTTGAGCTCTTAAGGGACTCCGTATCGAGGGGATTTCCCACCGTGATGCTCACCGCACATGCCCTTTCGCCGGAATCATTGAAGCAATCCATAAAATTGGGTGCTGTTTCCTTCCTCCCGAAGGAAAAGATTCCAGAACTCAAGACCTACCTTGAGGATGTAGTATTGGGTGGAGGAAAGCCTGTATGGAAAAAACTTTTCGACAAGATGGGCGCGTATTTTACGAAACGTTTCGGTCCTGATTGGGAGGAAAAGGATAAATTTTTCAAGGATTTTATCGAGCAGCTAAAAAAGGAAGTTGCAACAGAGAAGTCTTGAACAACTGCATTGTTCTTTCGCCGACCCATAAGCATTGCTGTTGCTACACCCACAAATCAGATGCACGAGTGCGAGGAACGGAAACGTTTCATGTAATCTTGCTTGTTTTCCTGCTTTCTGCTTTTAGAAAATAAAGGCCATCGGGATAATTTCCGAGGCTTTTTTTCACAGTATAGCAAAACGCTCGAGGCACGGATGTATGGCCTTAGGCGCATCTCTACATAATTGGACCTGAAACAGGAGGGTTACAATGGCGGAACAGGTGCCGAGGCGCGAAGAGGCACTCACATTGCTTCATGAATATAACAAAAGCGATAGCCTGCGCAAGCACGCACTGAGTGTCGAGGCGGTTATGCGCTACATCGCGAGGAAGCGTGGAGAAGACGAGGAAAAATGGGGAATTATAGGCCTCATTCATGATCTGGATTATGAACAATATCCCGATCAACACTGTGCAAAGACAAAAGAGATTCTTGAGGAACATCATTGGCCGGAAGAATACATTCGTGCCGTCATATCTCATGGCTGGGGACTGTGCACCAATGTTGAACCAAAGACCACTTTGGAAAAAACACTTTACACGATTGATGAATTGACAGGACTCGTTGCTGCCAGTGCCCTGGTTCGTCCATCGAAAAGCGTGATGGATTTGACGGTAAAATCGGTGAAGAAAAAATGGAAATCACCGGCATTCGCTGCTGGGGTCAATCGGTCGGTCATAGAGAAGGGTGCGGAGATGCTAGGTCTTGAACTCTCAGAAGTTATAGAAGATACCATAATGGGGATGAGGGAAGTAGCAGACGAGATAGGCTTGAAGGGGGCAATAGATTAACGCCATTCGAGCGAGCATCCTGACGCCAGCGCACATATTTTTGTCACCAGCAGACTCAAGAGACAGGAGCTTTAAGCTCTTGAGGAACCGCCCGAGTACCGTGGATATTAGCGAGAAACACACCCATCAGTACCATGGCTCCGCCTCCCGCCTGTATAAGCGTAAGCCTTTCACCCAATAAAGTCCAAGCACTCAGTGCAGTTACTACCGGTATCCCGTTTATAAAGATCGCTGCCCTGGTAGCAGGCAGCTTCGTGAGCGTATGGTTGTAACAGATAAAGGCGCCTATGGTGGCAAACAGGGTCAGGAAGATGAGTGCCGCAATAGATCGCATGCTAATCTCAGCCCACTGGATCGCGGGAAGCTCCCATAAAAATGCCGGCATATACAGCAATGCTCCGTATAGTATCTGAAGGCCGGTGAACTCCATGGCTGAATGATGCTTTCCGAGAGATCGGGCAAAGGTGATGTAAAAGGCAGCTGAGAAGACCGCACCGAGGATGAGTATGTCTCCGAACAGATGGCCCCTCACAACCCAGCTGAATTGCGGATCAGCTGTGATCAGGATTGTAATGCCCCCAAGGGAAATTCCCATACCGATGATCCCGGCCGGCCTTGTGCGCTCTCCGAGAAACAGGACCGAGAGGATGAGTACCACCACGGGTATTGTGGCGATGATCAAGGATGCCATTGGTGCTGTAGTATATTGAAGTCCGATGGTCTCAAAGGTAAAGTAGAGCCCCGGTTCACAGAGCGCTATGAGGAGAATCTTCCCATGTTCCTTCAAGGTCAATCGGGGGAAGCCCCGCAGGATCATCAGGATCAGGAATACATAGCCGGCAATGGTAAAGCGTGCGAAGATAAGGGTAAAGGTTGGAATAGTCTCCAAGGCTATCTTGGTCGCTACAAAGGATACGCCCCAAAAGATCACTGCCGAACAGAGCGCCAGATATGCCCCAATCTCCCTATCGCCGCTCAATGCCTTGTCCCCTTTCCGTCAGCTATGCCTTCCTTATACACCACCATACATGCAGATTGCCTTATCCGCTCGTTATGACCGGAGGAGCATGATCCCTGCTGCGAACCTTCCCGTATCACCCTTCTGATTTCTGTAGGAGAAGAAGAGACCTGGCTCGTGGCAGGTACACCTCCCTGCTATCTCGATATTTTTCCTCTCAATACCTGCGCGGAGAAGCACTTCCAGGTTCGCCTTCCACAGGTCAAGATAGCCCTCCCCGCCTTTGCTTTCATTCACGATGAAGTTGTTTCTTCCTCGAAATACGCTTTTGACCTGTGAGATGACATCCGGGCCGATCCTATAGCAGCACGGCCCGATAGACGGCCCGATTCCTACCATAATATCCCCTGGGGATGAGCTAAAGGCTTCTTTCATGGCCGAAACGGTATGGGAAGCTATGGATTTCAGCGTGCCTCTCCATCCCGCATGGGCAACCCCGATAGCCCGCCTTGATGGGTCGAAGAAGAGCAAAGGCACGCAATCAGCTACGAGGACAATCAGGCAGATTCCCGGCGTATCGGTGACCATGGCATCGGTGTCCGCAACGGCGTTTTCTTGATCAGTGCTGCCGCTTCCTCTCAGCCTATCTGAGACAACCCTCACATTTCCAGAGTGAATCTGTCTGGCAATGGTGAACTGATCGAGCGGAATCCTCACCGCCTCTGCAAACCTCTCTCGATTTTTCACCACCGTATCCGGATCATCTCCCACATGGAGACCAAGATTGAGGGAGTCATAGGGGAACTCGCTGAACCCGCCTGTTCTGGTTGATACAAAGTGCCTGATCGTCCTGTGCGCTAAGAGGTTATTAAAAGATAGTATGGTTAAGGAGCCTGCACATTTCTCTATCATGTAACCTCCTTTTCCGAAGCGCCCTCGCCTTTTACAAAAAAGATTGATAAGACATCGTTTCAGATAGAGGAGCACGGGATCTTTGTAAAGGGAAATTAGCACGATTGGATATTCTATGCTGAATGTGCGGCCCCAAGAAAAAATAGTGTTGACATAGAAAAATAATTTATGCCAATAATTGCATATATCAAACATGATATAAATTTTCTTACGCGTTTATGGGTAACGAAACAAAAGAGGAGAGAGCAGATGAGAGTAACACGTTTCTTCAAGTGGCTAAGGTTTATGGCGATTGCAATGATGTTATTACTGCCTCAGAGCAACGTACATGCCGATGTTTCCGGCAAGGTGATTATCTTTAATGCCGGGAGTTTGACTATGCCCCTTGCCCAGATGGAAAAGGAGTTTGAGGCGAAGCACCCCGGGGTGGATGTGCTTAGGGAGGCGGCCGGGAGCCAGCAATGTGCGAGGAAGATCATCGATCTTAAAAAGCCCTGTGACATTATGGCATCGGCAGATTACAAGGTGATTGACAAATTGCTTATTCCGAACTATGCAGATTGGAATATCCGTTTTGCCACCAATCAACTCGTTCTCTGTTACACGGATAAAAGCAAGTATGCTGGCGAAGTGAACGCCAGAAATTGGCATGAGATCCTGGCCAGGAAGGGGGTGATCTGGGGGCACTCTGAACCCAACCTGGATCCTTGCGGCTATCGGGCCCTCATGGTTTTACAGCTTGCAGAAAAATACTATAAGATACCCGGCCTCTATGACCAAGCGGTGGGAAACCGACCAAAGGAGAATATCCGGCCCAAATCAGTGGAATTGGTTTCTCTCTTGCAGACCGGAAATATGGACTATGCCTGGGAGTATCTCTCGGTGGCTGTACAGCATGGGTTGAAATATATCCTTCTTCCCGATGAGATCAACCTGGGGAATTACCAGTTCGATGAGTTTTATTCCCAGGCGGTGGTGAAGGTCACCGGGAAGAAACCGGGCACGTTCATGGATATGAAAGGGGGCTCAGTGACCTACGGAATTACTATGATTAAGGATGCCCAGAATCAGGAGGCGGCCATTGCCTTCCTGAAGCATATGCTCGACCCCCAGGGCGGGCTTAAGATCCTAAAAGACCAGGGGCAGCCGCCCTTTATCCCCTGCAGGGTGCCGACTGGGGCAATGAAGGCCTTGCTTCCCGAACCTCTCAAGAACCTGGTAGAGGTCAAGGACTAATATGCGAAAGGAAAGGCCATGAAGCGCGAGCCGTTTTTCTGGATATCGATCTCTTGCGGCATCGTGATCATGGCCTTTATCGTCCTGCCGCTTATCCAACTCCTCACCTCCCCATCCCTGGGAATGCTGAAGGATACATTGCATGACAAGGATGTGGTGCGGTCCATCTGGCTGAGCGTATACACGGCCGGATTGGCCGCCCTGATCTCCTTTTTCTTGGGCACCCCCCTCGCGTATTTCCTGGCCCGGCACGATTTCAGAGGGAAGAGGCTTGTGGAGAGCATCATCGATCTTCCCATCGCTATTCCCCATCCGGTGGTGGGCATTGCGATCCTGAGCGTTGCAGGGAAAAACCACTGGTTCGGGCAGATGCTGGCAGAGCTGGGAGTGCGGATCATGGGGAGCGTGACCGGTATCGTGACCGTTTTGATCTTTGTCGGGATTCCCTTCTATCTGAACGCCGCCAAGGCCGGATTTGAGGCTATCTCCCCTCGCTTGGAGAAGGTTTCGCGGAGCCTTGGGGCCTCGATGTTCAGCACCTTTGCCCGCATTACCTTTCCCCTTGCATGGCGGAGCATGCTAATCGGCATTATCATGTGCAGTGCACGGGCTATCAGCGAGTTCGGGGCTGTGGTCATCGTGGCCTACCATCCCATGATCGCTCCGGTATTGATCTATGAGCGTTTCGAGGCCTACGGCCTCAAATATTCCCAGCCGGTGGCCGTCTGGCTTGTTTCCATCTCTCTCATCCTATTTCTTTTGCTGCGGATCTTGACCCTCCATAAGGTTGAAGAGCAATGATCACGATCAGACGCCTGGACATAGATCTTCAGGGTTTCCATCTTCGGGATATTAATCTCGAGATAGCGGAAAACGAGTTCTTCATTCTCATGGGGCCAACCGGTGCAGGAAAGACCGTGCTCTTGGAGGCGATAGCAGGGCTTGTTCCCATCAAAAACGGGAGGATATCTATCGGCGGCAGGGACATCACCTTACTGCCCCCTGAAAAACGGGGCATCAGCATCGTGTATCAGGATTACGCCCTCTTCCCCCACCTTATGGTCATGGACAATATCACCTACGGCCTGCACTTTCACAAGATAGATAAACGGAAGGCGCAAGGGAGGCTTGCCCAATTGCTGGATGTGTTGGACCTCTCCCATCTGCAGCACCGTTTTCCGGTCAATCTCAGCGGCGGAGAGAAACAGCGGGTTTCCATAGCCAGAGCCCTCATGGTGGAGCCGAAGGTGCTGCTCCTTGATGAGCCCCTATCCGCCCTTGACCCAGGGTTCAGGGAGGAGGTGAGAGCCGCTCTCAAACAGCTTCATCAAACATCGAGCGTCACGTTTCTGATGGTGACCCACGACTTCGCCGAGGCCCTCTCCCTGGCGGGACGTGCCGCGGTCATGAACAACGGAAGGATAGAGCAGGTCGGAGAGATGGAAGACATATTCAAGAGACCAAACTCCGCCTTTGTGGCCGATTTCGTAGGGATGAAAAACCTCTTTCATGCCGAGTTTAAGGGGACAAAGGCCCTTGTCTCAGATCTGGAAATAGAGCTGGGAGTTGTCCCGGCCAACAGCCATGGATATATAGCTATCAGGCCCGAGGATATCGTTATCAGCAGGCGGAGATTCTCATCGAGCATGAGGAATGCATTTCCTGCAGCGGTTGCTGCTATCATCGATCAGGGACTCTACTACGAGGTTCGTGCGCAGAGCGGAGAAGTCACCTTCGCCTCTCTCATCACAAAAAGCTCGCTCATCAATCTTAAGATCCAAGAAACCGCGCATGTGGTTATCTCCTTCAAGGCTGCCTCAGTACATTTTTTTTAAAGCATATTTGATGAATTCGTAAAAAGTCCTTTAACCGTCATGCCGATAGTACTGAATCTAATCGCATTAAACTACAATTGTAGCTTCCCAAATTCATTCTGTCTTTCCCGGTATGCCTTATGCCAGCCTGACAATACGGCAGGCCATGCCTCTCATCGTAACATATCCCGAAACCTCATCTCGCAGTGTTGCGTCTACCAGGATATTTGAGTTAGAACCGGGCCAACCATACGGAATGGATACTATGCCGTGTCTGATATCCTCTGTGACTTTTGCCTTGATCCTTATCATGCCGTGCAGAGTTTCAAGGCCGATAATCTCACCGGTAACGACATCATATTTTTTAGCACTGACGGGATTGATTTCTGCCTCTGCTTCCGGGGCCAGAGCCCGCAGACCCTTTATATCATGCAGCTGGGCGCCCTGAGTTTCCGCTTGTCGAGCGCCGGTGAGCAATGTCAAAGGATACCGTTTAGCCAATTCCGGGTCCTCTACCGGGCTCTGCTGCGGCTCAACATGGATGGAGAAACCGGGAGCACCGAGTTCTTCCATCCTGGGGGAATAAAGCTCTATCCTCTTGCTGTCGGTAGAAAATCCTATTTTGTCAGAGATATGATATTCTTTCTTGCCAAACATCATCCCTTCGGGGTGGTCTTTCAAGTCCTGGAGGGTAACGCCGGAGGTGGAAAAAAGATGCTCTGCCACTTCCTCGCCGGCATTCCAGGGGAAAAACTCCCCGTAACCCATTGTGCGGCCCAGCAGGGTCCAGATCTTCCAGATGGGCATGCTCTCATAGAAAGGCTCGATGACCTGCTTGCGCAGCATAATATAGGGTTCGCAGTAAGATATCGCGTAGGGAAAGCCGCCGATACCGGTTTCCTCCAGAAAGGTGCAGGCAGGGAGAGCATAATCGGCAAGCCGGCTTGTTTCAGTCATAATGGGGTCAATGCTTACAAATAATTCAACGTTCCTCAACGCATCCAGGAACCGGTTCGTATCCGGGAAGGTTATCGCCGGATTGCTGCCCGAACTGATAAGCGCCTTTTGGGGTATGGTTTCTCAGTGATTATCGCCTCGGTAAGCATTGATGCCGAGCCGTACGGAGGTGTCCGTTTACCGAACTTTAAGTATACCATTAATCTCCTAACTTGCATATTCTGTAACAATTTAGCTCTTTGAAACTACCTGGTGCATGGGCATGGGGGTGTCTTTTTTCTCACCATACCCTTGAACAGGGGGCATC
>CAYPNL010000328.1:0-4205 GCA_964412045.1 uncultured Desulfobacteraceae bacterium | reverse complement strand
TTGTCTTCTAGGGTCTTTGTCCGTGTGCGCCCGTTTGAAGCGGCCTCCTGAGTTGTCTTTATTGGGGTATGATGGGAAAAAAGACACCCCCATGCCCATTCACCAGGCAGTTTCAAAAGGCTAACGTGTTACCCTTTCCGATAATTGAATCCATACAATTTTTCTTGATTTCTGATATATAGTGCTATTACTACATTAACTTGTAACTGGTAGATAGGTTGTAGGCCTGTTTGCATGCGCCTGCCTGTCGCGTTCGCGACGCAGACAGGGACACGCACAGGCAGGCTGAAGGCTCATAGGAAATAATGGCGCTTCAAGAGAGGGGCATAGACAGCTGGTTCGAAAAACAGAGAAAACAATGAACTATGAGGTTATAAAATGGATTCAGCACCCCGAACGTGGCAGCATCCCGGAGGTAAGCTCAGGGAGCTCGGGCCGGAAGCCTTGACAGATTCAGAGCTTCTTTCAATCTTAATTTCCTCCGGCATCAAAGGCATGCCTGCTGAAAAGATTGCCAAAGAGATGCTATATAAATTCAGGTCATTCAAGACAATGGCAAATCAGCCATATAGAAACTTCCTTACGATAAAAGGCCTTGGACAGGTAAAAGCCATAAGGATCGCTGCTGCCCTTGAGATGGCTAGAAGGATAACGAGCCACTCATGAGCAGGCCTGGCAAGCGGGAACGGAACCCCAAATCCCTTACATGACCTAACAAGCTCGCCGGAAAAAAGGCGGGTACAAGCCGGGGCATTTCTGGAGAATTTATTATCCTTTCTACTTCCCTAAAACGCTTCCCGGGCCTATCCGGCTTCCCTGTATAAACTCCCTGGCTGGTATTCTTTTTTTTCCGGGTGATTGAAATTCCTTCACGATTACAGTCCCCATCCCCGTCTCTATCTCGAGACCCCTCTCTGTGAAATCCCGAACTCGGCCTGGCCTTACCTGCCTGCTCGAGGTATCAGCGAGCATACACCCGAACAGTTTAAGGGGCTTTTCGTTACAATAGGTCAATGCCCCTGGCCACGGATCCAGGCCTCTGATCAATCCATAGAGACGCTCGGCGGGCAATGACCAGTCTATCAGTCCCTGTTCTTTCGTGATCTTAGAGGTGTAGGTGGCCAGGGAATCATCCTGGGCCATCTCCCTGACCGTGCCCTCTGCCAACCCCTTCAAGGTCTTGATGAGCAGACCAGGTGCTAGGACCGCCAGCTTATCGTGCAGCTCACCCGCCGTCTCCCCTTCCAGGATATCTGCCTCTTCCTGCATAAGAATCGGCCCAGTATCCATTCCTTCGTCCATGAACATGGTAGTGAGGCCGGTGGTTTTCTCGTTGTTGATAATTGCCCACTGGATCGGGGCGGAACCCCGGTATCGGGGGAGCAACGAGGCATGGATATTGATCCCACCCCACGTGGCCATGCTCAGGATCTTTCCAGGAATTATCTGCCCGAATGCCACTACAACAAGCAGATCGGGCTGTAATGGATTAATGGCCTCAAGGAATCTATCGTCAAGCCTTTCCGGCTGGAGAATGTTGAGATTATTCTCCTGGGAAACCACCTTGACCGGGGAAGGGGACAGCTTCTGGCCCCTTCCCTTCGGCCTGTCAGGCTGGGTAACCACGCTGAGGATCTCGTATTTCTCACGGATAATCGTCTCAAGGGTAGGCACAGCAAACAGAGGCGTTCCCATAAAGACGATCCTGGGCCGTAAGGGCAATGGCTCACGAGGGAGTCTCTCATCCATTACCTATCTCTTTATCCCTTTTCATCAGCTTCGCTATCTTCTTCTTGTAAAGGCTTCTCTTAAGGCGGCTGGCATGATCAAGTATGAGGGTACCATTAAGGTGATCGATCTCGTGCTGGATGCAGACGGAAAGCAGGCCTTCCGCCTCGATATCGGTGGGATTACCATCCCTATCAAGTCCCGTTACCTTGAGGTATTTCCTTCTGGTGGTCTTGGCCAGAAAATCAGGGACACTCAAGCACCCCTCCTCAAACTCTATCCTATCCTCTGCCAAAACAATGATGGGATTAATCACGACATTGAGGCTTCTTCCCTTCTCCCGGTAGTCCAAATCAAAGACAAAAACCTGTTTCGCTACCCCCACCTGATTTGCCGCGAGGCCTATACCCGATGCCCTGTACATTAACTCTCCCATGGCGTCTATGAGATCCTGTATATCCTCATCGATATTGTGCACAGGCTCAGCCTTTTCCTTCAAGATTGCTTCAGGATAGGCAACTATCTCCATATCTCACAACCCTCCGCAAGTTCATTTCCTTTTTGTACTTTAAACACTTGCCCCTCAAAAATCAAGCTCCTATATGCTGACATCCTTACCGATCCATAGCCAATACCTTGGCCTTGCCGTGGCCTTCACCCGATTCCCCTTGCCTTCGTATCATCGTATATCTTATTATAGTTACCTATCATCTTCAGGGGAGGCCTTTTCTCCCATGAGACCTCATGAACCAGTGGAAAGCGATAGTCAATTACTGAAACGGGGTGCCCATCAATTTGGGGTAACCCTCTCAGATGAACAGATGCATCTGTTCTTCCTATTCCTAGAGAACATATGGGCATGGAACAGACGCGTAAACCTCACCGGCATTGCCAAAAAGAGGGAGATGATCATAAAACTCCTGCTCGACCCTCTGGTGGCTCTCCCCTATCTCCCATCGAGCGGAACCCTTCTTGATGTAGGTTCAGGGGCGGGGATACCGGGCCTGCCGCTCAAGATAGCGAGGCCGAGCTACGAGGTTCATCTGCTTGAAGCAAGGGCAAAGAAGGTGAGTTTTCTAAAGTACATGACCAGAAAGATAGGCCTCACGGGCATTAAGGCATTTCAGGGGAGGGCCGAGAAGAGCCATGATCTTCCAGCCTTGTTTCCTGGCTACGATATCGTTACAGCCCGTGCCCTGGCCCCGCTTACAAAAACTATCGATATTTGTTACCCTCTCATCAGACCCGGCGGCCTTTTGGTTGCCTTTAAGGGATCAGGCATTCACCGCGAGTTACCCAACAGTCAGGCCGCGATAGATGATCTGGGCTTGGGGATCGAAACAAAGGCCGCATACCGTCTCCCCGAGGCTCTGGGAAAACGGTATCTTCTTATACTAAAAAGGCATCTAAGGTAAAGGAGGATCTGCAGTCATGACCGTTATCACACAATATCTTGAGATGGAAACCAGGGGATTTAATGATGTCCATGATATCACGCCAATGATAAGCGGCTTTGTGAAGGATCTCCCCTTTTCTGAGGGCTCCGTTACTATATTTATTCCCGGCTCTACTGCCGGTGTCACTACTATCGAATTTGAATCGGGCGTAGTAGATGATCTGAAAAACGCCTTTGAAAGACTTATCCCTCAGACCATAGAGTACAAGCACAACCTGCGATGGGGGGATGGGAATGGCTTCTCTCACGTAAGATCGGCGATATGCAAGCCCTCGCTCACCGTGCCCTTTGCTGAGAATAGGATGCTCACCGGCACCTGGCAGCAAATCGTACTCTTGGATTTCGATAACAGAAAAAGGCACAGAACAGTAATAGTGCAGGGAATTGGCTGAAGAGGCTTTGTACGTTTTATCTTGGCAGGTTTTGTTGCGCCCTAGGGGTAAGGGCGCTACAACGATAACAATGTGGAGTTTTTACCTTAAACGATAGGTAATCAAACCGTGGGAGGTATCATACGGTGAGACACTCACCTGGACCTTATCCCCAACGATGACCTTGATCTTGTTCTTCTTCATTCTGCCGGAAAGCACGCCGGTTATCTTCAGTCCTTGGTCGCACTCAACCTCCATGGTCCCCCCGCCTAACATCTTTTTGACCACCCCCTCAAGTTGTATGAGATCGTCTCTACTCAATTCCTCCTCTCTTCTCCTCTCTATATACTATGTGATTTCCCTATATGGCATAAAAATACTTTTTATGTCAACATGTTACACGCAATTTTTTTTAAAATAGAAAAAATCTAACACGGTAGCCTTTTGAAACGACCTGGTGAATGGGCATGGGGGTGTCTTTTTTCCCATCATACCCTTGAACAGGGGGCATCAGCGTGCCGCTTCAAACCATGCGCACAAGCACCTGGTCATTGTCTTCTAGGGTCTTTGTCCGTGTGCGCCCGTTTGAAGCGGCCTCCTGAGTTGTCTTTATTGGGGTATGATGGGAAAAAAGACACCCCCATGCCCAT
>CAYPNL010000327.1:0-9393 GCA_964412045.1 uncultured Desulfobacteraceae bacterium | reverse complement strand
CCATATGCCATCCCCACCCAGGTGTGCCTTCAGCTTCAGTTACATACCATTGGCCAACAAGCGTCTCTTCTGTGATCGGAAGCGTGGTTGTTGTTGACGTGGTGGTAGTTGTCGTGGGGGTCGTCGTGGTCGGTGCAGCACCTCCTCCGTCACCGCCGCCACCGCCTGCTACGGCTGCGACGCCGAGGGCGGCTGCTGCGCCTGCTGCTACCATTGTGCCGGTTCCGATACCGGCGCCGGCAGCGCCTGCTCCAGCCCCAAATAAAGCCGCAAGGCCAGGACCTGCTGCAGTCAGGGCTCCGATCGCCACGGCTGCAGTAACCGCGAGCGGCGCCAGGGCCTGCATTCCTGAAACAGCCCTGGATGCCGAAAATTCAGGTATGGTTCGCTCCGGACCCACGGTTCCCGCAAAGCCGACTGTTGTCTCCTCTCCGGTGATCACGGTTGTGGATAAATCAACACCCATCGCCTGGGCATGGGCCTTGCGTATCAGGTGTATTCTCTCAAGCCAGTTCGACCTGGAAGCAGAGAGGGCATCGATGGGAACAACGGAAAGCGCAAAGTCCGATCCCCTTATCCCCATATTGGCGGTAGGGGTTGTGACGCTGAAATCTCCATCCCTTCCTCCGGTCAGCTTAGATGCGATAAATCGTGCCTTGCCGAACAGAAGCTTTACCAGGGAATTTCTCGATTCCTTGTCAGGGTCGTAGAGAAACCTATCGAGGAGCATCTTGGAATACGGCGCCAGGGAGAATACGCTTTGATCGTTCAGCACGGCCTGCATGCTCGAGCCTTCCCCTGAAATCAGCATATCTCCGACAAAAAGAGGCAGCTCCTCCTTGATCGGGTAGGCGACCTCGGTCTTCTTGTGGATCGTCCATACCTGTCCTTTCACCTTCTTGATCGTGCCGATAGGCGCCCCCTCACCCGGTTCAAAACCCTCGACGATTGCAACGCCTTCAGGGAGCAAATCCACCGGAGGCTTCACGTCTACCTTGAATATTTCAGCCAGCTCATCCCCGGGTTCTTCTGCCAAGGCACAGGGCATAATCCAGGTACAGAAAAACAGTGCCGCAACAACTGCCGATATCACACGCTTTGCCTTCATGTCGTTTCCTCCCTTATGACGGTCACACAATGATACCACGCACCAGAGTTGCCAATGAAAACATCGTATACGTGATTTAATTACGCTTGAAATTTTTGGCTGTCAATCAAATTTGATGGACTCGTAAAAAGCCTTTCTTTTCAATCATCTCGATAGCCTTATCCAGTTCAATAGACCCATCATAGAGCGCTCTTCCAATGATTATTCCGCTCACGCCATCGCTTTGCAGCAGCAACAGCTCCTCTATATCCTTCAGGGATGAAACCCCGCCCGCTGCAATAACCGGCAGTGCCGTAGCACTCGCAAAGCTCCGTATCGATTCTATGTTGGGGCCGCTTTTCATGCCGTCCCGTGCAATATCCGTGTAGATAAGGGCTGTGACCCCTACCCCCTCAAATACCTTTGCTAGGTCAATAGCTGAAACCCCGGTCGACTCCGTCCACCCTTGAACGGCCACACGCCCATCCCGGGCATCAATCCCCACGATAATCCTCCCGGGAAACCGTTTGCAGGACTCCCTCACCAGATTAGGATCGTTATAGGCCGCGCTTCCAACAATAACATCAGCGATCCCGAGGCTAATATACTCTTCTATGGCATCAAGGGAGCGAATCCCTCCCCCCAACTCCACGGGAATGGAAATGCTCTCTGTAATCCTCTGTATGATCTTCGTATTGACCGGCCTTCCGGAAACAGCCCCATCCAGGTCCACGATATGGATCTTCTTTGCCCCTTTCCTCTCCCATTGGATGGCCATCTGCTCCGGGTGCTCGGAAAAGATCGTCTCGCGCTCCATCTTGCCTTGCTCGAGTCTGACGCACCTGCCATCCTTAATGTCTACCGCCGGGATAATGAGCATGGAAAATAATCTCCTGATTGAAAGGGATCGACGGCCTGAGGACGCGGCTTTGTTTGGAGCCGCCTGAAAGTGGGCCAAACGGGCGCCCTCAGATCAACCGGGTTTATGGGGCAATGGAGTAGTGGAGTACTGGAGTACTGCATGATACTTGAGGGAAGGATTCCGAAACTAATACTGATGAACTCGTAAACCATCAATACGCCAATCATCCAATACTCCATCACTCCGTGCGAACCCCCAGAAGATCGTGAGCCCCAAAATTCGTCCTAACCCGTTACCATAGTATCCAGCGTTGTCGGTTTACTCAATGCCGATATGAAGCCTGCTCAGATTCACGCCCAAGGCAACACAGTCCCTCTTCAGGGAATTCAAGAGCTCCCTGTCTATGTTTCTGAATGAAACGATGAGCTCTGTTATCCTCTGTTTTTTTATAAGTTCATGAAGGGAGTCCTTCCCGCCCAAGACTGGGTATCCCAGGAATCGCCTGTTCTGCTTGCCCATATCATCATCAATGAATCCCACCAGAGACAGCCCGAGGTTCCTGTTTCCCTCTATCTCCTGCATGACCAACTGCCCCCCTGCACCTGCGCCATAGATGAGAGCCCTCTTTCCCTTTTTCGCGGCTTCCTTGGGGGTGGCCTCCCCGATCAACCGATACGAGAACCGCGACGCCGTGACAAGGGCGAACAGGATAAACCAATAGATCACGAACACGGTACGGGAAAAGCCCATAAACCGGTAGAGGCCCAGGTTCACCAGAACGGATAACACAGCTCCCACGGTGATCGCCTTGCCGAAGACGATGACATCCCTCATACCCACGTACTGCCAAATGCCCCGATAGACCCCGAACAGGAAAAAGGCAAAGAGCTGACATGCCACCACGATCGGCAAGGATTCGATGAATACCGGGAAATTCTCTCCATAGGCGCTGCCTTCAAACCTGAGCAGGTACGAAATCCAGTATGCAAGTGGGATCAGAACAAGATCCAGCAGCACCTCGAAGAGCCGCCGCTTATAGGTTATATCGAAAAGCAGGGGAGTCAGGGATTGCTTCTTGGATTCGGGGATAACGGATTCTTCTTGATAAACCTTGACCCTGGCCAGGGTGATCCAAAAAAAGACGATAAACAGCAGATACATCACCACGAGTACCACGCTCACCCCCAAGGCAAGACGGCCTACCGCCAAGGCCAAGATCCCTGAGATGCAGGCAAACCCATAGAGCGTAAGAACAGCATTCTTCTCGGAAAATCCAATGGCCACCATCCGGTGCGAGGAGTGATCCTGACCTCCCATGGCAATGGAGCGGCCTGAAATCTTGCGCATCAGGCTCACGAATCCGGTATCAAGGATCGGTATGAACAGGATAAGGACAGGGATTGCCAGCACGAACACGAGATGCCCTGACTGCCGCCCCGCAATCAGACCCGAGGCATCGGTCGTGATCCCCCCGATGAGAAATCCAATCAGAAGGCTCCCGGAGTCTCCCATAAAGATGGATGCTGGGTGAAAATTATAGATCAAAAAGCCCAACAGGGAGCCGAGTAAGGCACAGAGGATGACCAGCTCAGGCAAAACGCCCTCTATACCTGAGAAAACCCTCGATAAGAACAAAAACGCGCCTGCGATAAAGGCAATCCCGGCTGAAAGCCCATCCATGTTATCCAAGAGGTTAAAGGCATTGGTAATGCCCACGATCCAGAAGATGCTGATCACCAGATTCGCTGTTCCGGAGGTGAACCACTGTACCTGGAAACCAAAAAGAACCAGCAAGGAGGCAATGATGATCTGCCCGACCAGTTTATGCTGGGGGTTGATCTCAAAGAGATCATCTGCGAGCCCCAGCAGGAAGATCGCCAGGCACCCGACGGACAGGGCAGTAAGGGGCCTTGTTGAGCTCAAAAGGTCGAGCTTGAACAAGGCCAGGTGCCACACCGCCATCAAGGAAATAAACAGGCTCACCCCTCCTAAAAGCGCGGTCGGCCTCTTGTGCCACCGGTCATCCCGCGGCCTTGCCACGATATTGCCCTTGACTGCAGCATGCCTGATGAGGGGAGTTATGAGTAGGCAGAGGAAAAACGAGGCAAGGAAGATAACCAGGTATGTCATGAAAGGATTCACTCTTTGTAGTAGTCGATCACGCTCCGGATGATTCCCCTGAGATCTATCCTAGGCTCAAACCCGATGAGTGCCTTGATCCTGGCGATATCGGGGCAACGCCTCTGCATGTCCTCGTATCCCGGGCCATAGGCCTTCTCATAGGGAAGGTATTCTATCTCCGAGGCGCTTCCGGTCATCTCCTTGACCAGCTTCGCCAGATCCTTGATGCTGACCTCCTCCGGGTTGCCCACGTTGAAGATCCGGCCCACGGCCTTGGGCTCTCCCATGAGCCGTATCAGGGCATCAGTGACATCGGCGATGTGCGTGAAGCTCCGTGACTGCGACCCGTCACCGAATACGGTAATGGGCTTATCGATAAGGGCCTTCTGGACGAAGTTAGGGATGACCATCCCGTACTGCCCGGTCTGCCGGGGTCCCACGGTGTTAAAGAGCCGGGCAATGATAACCGGCAGCTTCTTCTCCTCGAAGTATGCCAGGGCCAGAAATTCATCCAGCGCTTTGGAGCAAGCATAGGCCCAGCGCCTCTTGGTGGTGAAGCCCATGAGGCGATCAGAATCCTCTGAGAGGGGGTGGGTGTTCTCGCCGTCCATGATCTTCCCGTAGACCTCGCTGCTCGAGGCAATGAGCACCTTTCTCTTGTGCCGGTTGGCGAGTGTAAGGATCATCTCGGTGCCCTTGACATTCGTCTCAAGAGTCTCCACCGGCCGATTCATGATAAGCTTCACGCCTACTGCCGCAGCCATGTGAAAGATCTGATCGCACTTGAATACGAGCTCATTCATGACCGCTTCGTTGAGGATTGTATCCACCACCAGGTGAAAGCGACCGTTATCCTGGTTGTTCTCGACATTTTTGAGGCTCCCTGTGGAGAGGTCGTCTATGACAAAGACCTCCTCCCCTCTCTCTAGGAGCCTGTCAGCCAGATGAGAGCCTATGAACCCTGCACCACCGGTAATCAATATCTTCATCGTTCGTACCTCAATACAATCGCTTCGCGATTGTATAAACCCATATCCTATGGGGGTGGAAAAAGTCAAGCATTCCTCACATTCCTCATCTTACCCAAGCCACTGCTCGCGCCACATCTCCCACATGAGCAGAGCCCACAGTCGATAGTGGTGGTTGACCCTGCCGGAGAGGTGCTGCTTTATTTTGTCTTGTACGAGCCCCTGATCAAACAGGCCCTCATTTTTGAGACGCTCACCTTTTGCATAAGGGCAACCACCAGCTAAGAGTCAATCCCCCACTCGAGATAGGATTTGAGCACTACCTCGGTGTCCGAATTGCTCGTAAAAGAGTGTCCTTTTTTTGCCAGATCCTCACGTAACTGCTTGAAATTATAGACCTGGCCGTTGTAGCTGATCCAGACCTTCCCATCAGCACCAGCCATGGGCTGGTGGGCCTTTTCTGAGAGATCGATCACGGCGAGCCTGGTGTGGCCGAGCCCTACCCCGCCCTTTTCATCAAAAAAGAGGCCCGAATCATCAGGGCCTCGAGAGGAAAGGGTTGCTACGGCCTGAGGGAGATGCCCCCGCAGCGTACCGAACGCTCGTGTCGATCTAAAACCTGCTATGCGGCACATGATTGTCCATTGAAAAGCTCAGGCGGGGTCGCCTACAGGGAAACAATACCCGCTATTCTGTCCAAGAATCCTCAAAGGATTTAAGGAGCGATATAAGACGGGGCGAGGTAACCTGCAAGCTATAACGCCCTTCGACGTTCGATCTACCGGCCCTTCCCATCCTTTCTCTTAACCCGCCATCTTCCCGTAAAACACAAAGGGCTTTCACCCAATCTGCGGTAGTAGCGGCCAAAAAACCGTTTTCCCTGTCTTGGATCATTCGGTGCGCAACCCCAACCGGAGAGGCAACCACCGGCTTGGCGCACGCCATATACTGGATCAGCTTATAGCCGCACTTACCTTTTGCCCAAGCCTCATCAGGCATAGGCATGATGCCCACATCAAATCTCTGAATCTCGGCCACCTCTGTTTCTTCAGACCATAGACGATTTTCTGTGGGCACCCCATCCAGTTTGGTTAGACTAGAGCCCACAAGAACCAATTGTGCAGTACCGTCCTTGCATACCTCTATGAGTGCCGGATGTATAAGATGAAGATAATTCTGTGTGGCTGGAGTGCCGATCCAACCAATGGTAAAAACCGGATTTTCAGATTTCAGGCTTACAGTATAGCGTTTTAAATCAATTACCGACGGAATGTGTTCGACCCGCTGAGCGCCTGCCTTACGGGCGTAATCCCCCAGGTACTCATTGCCCACTGTTACAAGTGCTGCACGGCGCATAATCACATCGATTTTATGCCCTAACAGCCCGCACACCAGAGCATTGGGATGCATATTGTAGCGATGGAAGACCGCATCATCATAATCAACCACATAGGGAATGCCTAACCTTGAGAGTATTGTCTCCCCCCATGCAGGCAGCCATGGCAAGATCTCGTATTCCAACCACACCAGATTAAAATGGTTACTTTTGAGAAGATATCTAAGTCTTCGAATATAGGCGCCAATAATTGCATCAAACCTTCTCGGTCTGCCCAGGTAAAGATCCTGCAGGTAGTCGTTTTCAAGCAGATTCGCAACAGTGACATGAATCCCTTCGGCCTCCAGGTATGGGAGGTATTGGTAGAAACGAACTCGGCTGCTCGCACCCAAAGGGCTATAACGGCTCAGAAGGAGAATCTTCATCGTGAATGGTTCAGAAATAAAGTTTGATGGTCTCGTAAAAAGTCAACATTGGTGTCATTGCGAGCGACCCGTCCTCCGTAGCAGTAACTGTTACTGCGGAGGGAGGAAGCGAAGCAATCTCACTCAGTGTAACTACTTGAATTCACGAGATTGCTTCGTCACTCCGTTCCTCGCAATGACAGGCAGAAGACTTTTTACGATTTTGTCAAGTTTGATGCCCTTTTTTAATCATTTCATATCTAATTTCGTAACAGGGAACGATGTAGCAAAGATTTTCTTCATAGAATTCCATCATATAACGATTCAGGTTTACGATAACCTGAAAAATCTTCTTCAGCCCCCAACGCACATAAAAGGGCCGCGGAGACAAAAAAATCAGATTTACCTTGCCGAGGTCAAACTCGAAGGATGTATCATAGCGCGGCACCTTTCTCGCGAAAATCAGATCATTTGATAAATATGAAAAGCTGTAGAGCCCGAATTGATGTTTGTGGGTATGATCGGAATAGTAATAGGGGTTGGAAAAATGTGGCGTTACTACCACAAGAAGCCCGCCTTCCTTGATGATTCTCCCTAACTCCTTCATGAGCGCCTCTATATCATCAAGGTGTTCAAAAAAGTGATATGAATACACTGCTGAAACGGAGCTATCCGGGATCCTGCTGAGCACATCATATACATCGCCGACAATATCGACGCATTCATAATCAAGCGCATCAATCCCTACTGCATCTATATTTCTCTTTCGGCTGCCGCAACCAAGCTCCAGCCGCAGATCCCGAATCTCTGATATCCTGCCTAAGATATCGTGTTTATCTACTAGTTCCACCAAGATTCCCCTTACCGATAAACGCCCGTTCTTCATGATTCAATATCAGGAACCATGAACCAAAGCAAAAGGCTATAAGGGTTACCGAAAGAAACATGACTTTCACTCCGACGCTCACCAGGATTGTCGCAAGACCCAGAACGAGAAGAGCTGCACCCATGAGTACTATTTTTTTGAACAAAATTGATTTATTCATCGGCAAAAACCATTGGACCATGCCAAAGAGACATACCGTATCTATTCCTATACGCGCCACCCATGCTATAGCCGCACCTTTGATGCCATAGGTGTTTATCAACCAGTAGACACCAAGCAGATACAATGGCAGCTCAATGAGATGCAGCTTGGCGGTTAGATCAGGCCGACCAGCACCCTGGATCATTGCAAAGGCAACTTGACCTAAGCTGTTTATAAAAACACCAGCCGCCAGCCATTGCAGTACACAACTACTGTTGTGAGCAAATTCAGCACCGAGCCAGAAATCAATAGCCTCATTCGCAAATATAACAATAAACAGCATGATAGGAAACATGCCCAAAAAAACGAATTTTACACCTTGGCTAAAAAGCCGTGCCGTGTAGCCGGGATTACGAACGAAACTATGAGAAAATGCAGGGAATAGGACGCCAACTAATGCTGCCGGCAGTATGCCTATCTTTGTAATCACTTCATAAGGAGTAGTATAATAGGCCACAGCAGACATGGATAGTAAGGCGCCGATCAAAAACCGATCCAAATAAACCATAAGTGGGCCGACTATATTTGTCACGGTCATCCAACTTCCAAAACGAAACAAGGGACCCATTAAATCATATTTGATTGCAATACCATGACGCAGTGCCGGAATAATACGAAAACAAATGGGAAAATGAATAACCCATGCAATCAGCAAACCAACCACTAAAATGCTCACCATCGGCAAGAGGCTTTTGGAAAAGGGCAATACCGCAAACGGCCCTGCAAATATCAAAACTCCAAAGGGAATGCGAACAGCATTAACAAGGCCGAAACGTTGGTAGGCCTTCAGGATACCCTGCATACCCGCAGTGCTGATAATGACAGGAATCGACATGGATAGCAGATAAAAGGAATATAGGCTTTCAGACTGTAACGCTTCTGGAATCTTGAGTATCTCATAAATCAGCCAAGGAGAAAAAATGACCATCAATACTGCCCCTGCAAGCCCTACCAAGAGCATAAGAAACAAAGCAGTCCAGATCAGGGATGGAATTTCCTGATCTCGAACTTCCCCAAGTTTTTGTGATACTAATTGTGTAAGCGCGCGCCCAAGTCCGAGGTCAAAGAGACTGAAATAGCCGATCACCACCCATGCCAGGGCCAATACCCCGAATCGATCCGTACCTAAAATCCTAATAAGGGGCGGCAGCGCGAAAACCGCCACAATCAGGGGTATCAACTGGCCGATAAGGTTCCAGATTGTATTTCTAGCGAGGAGATTTCTATTGATCAGTTCATCCATATATCATATCTATTCTCAATGAACGAAATACCTATCCATTATCACAATTCACCATCCAACAAAAAATTCTGGGATACCCATGATTCAACAGATTATCTCGACGATTTTGAAGCGGCGATTGATGATTTCGTGGAGCCCCACGGACAAGCCCGCCACATTTCCTGGCGGACAGACCTCTGGCACCACTTTGTTTCGCCGATTCGCTTCGCGAACGGCGGGACTTAGTGGTACGACATCCCGCTCGCCCCAGTCCGCCTTACGCATTCATCCACGGCTAAAGCCGTG
>CAYPNL010000326.1:0-4194 GCA_964412045.1 uncultured Desulfobacteraceae bacterium | reverse complement strand
GCGCCCTTTTTTCCCCCCCCCCCCCCTTTTCGGGGGGGGGGGCCCTCAGCCCACCTCCGGAAAGACCGTCCTCGTCCTCATGGACCAGAAAAGTGCGATTGAACTGCAAAGGCGGAAGGGTGCGTGGTCGAGGGCTCATGTTGCTCGGGCGCTGGGGAACCTGTGTGGCGCAGGCGCCGAGGTGATCGGTCTGGACATGGTCTTTTTTGCGCCGGGCCACGATGTGGAGGAGGATGATGCCCTGGCCGCGGCCATGGATAGATGCGGCAACGTGGTGCTCGCCAAGTTCGTGGCTGAAGAGGGCAAAGCCGAGGTTTCAGCCCTCCCGAAGTTCCAAGAGGCCATGCTGGGGGAGGGATTCATCAACATGTTCCCGGACAGGGACGGCGTGCTGAGAAAGATCCCTTTCTTCTCGGTAAAGCCCAGCCAAGATGGGCTCATTCTCTCCCCCTCCTTCTCCCTGGAGATGGTGAGGGCCTTCCTGAATCTCGACTTCGTGCTGGATTTCAAAAAGGATTATTTCCGGATCGGTGATCCGGAAGACAAAAACCTCATTCTTCCCTATCCAGATCTGCGCATCAATTTCTACGGCGGCACTAGGGAATTTCAAAGCCTTTCTTTTTCAGACGTGGTGCAGAACCGCTTCGACAAAAAGCTTGTGAAGGGGAGGATCGTCCTGATCGGTAGCAGTCTGGCCACCGACAAGGATTTTTTTGCTACCCCCCTTTCGGATCATGAAGGGGCAGCAGAAAATTACAGCGAGAAGTTCGGCGAGGTGGTGGACAAGATCACTCAGGCAAAGACCGTCGGGGTGGCCTGCCATGCACAGGGGATCGAAACCATTTTGAACGGAATGTTCATTCGGACTTTCCCTGAAAAATGTGTTTTGGCGATGATCGTGGCCCTGGGAATTCTTGGAATAGGCTTCTATGTCCAGCGGCCGGGAACCCTGGGAGGGCTGCTGATCCTTGTTGTTGCAGTGGGTGGCCTGATTGGGGTGTCTCACCTCGTCTTTCAGTATCGTCTTCTCTGGATCGAGGCGGTCTTTCCTGTTACCATCCTGGCCCTCCAGTATCTCAGCGGCATAGCCCTCCAGCGGGCTTACAGCAGGCAGAAGACAAGGCTGGTCAGCGGCCTCTTCGCAAAATATGTCTCCAAGGGAGTCGTTACGGACATCCTTAAGGGGAATATCGGTGTTAGCCTGGCGGGAAGCTCCAGGGAAGTAACCGTTCTCTTTTCTGACCTGCGGGATTTCACCACTATCTCGGAAAGCCTCGCCCCCCAGGAGATAGGCCTACTCCTGAACACCTACTTCGATGCCATGATCCCCATCGTCTTTGAACATGAGGGGACCCTGGACAAACTCATGGGCGATGCGATCATGGCCTTCTTTGGCGCGCCCGGGGAGGTGAAGGACCACCCCCAAAAGGCCGCGAAGGCCGCCCTTGAAATGACACGTCGCCTTGCGGATCTGAAAAGGGGCCGGAGCGAAAAGGGCATTGATAAACTGGCCGTTGGAATCGGCCTCAACACGGGGGTAGCGACGGTAGGGAATCTGGGAGGCCAGCTCTTTATGGACTATACGGTCATCGGGGACGCGGTGAACCTGGGCTCCCGGCTGGAGGGCCTGAACAAGACCTACGGCACCTCCATTATCGTCAGCGAGTTCACCGCTCGGGGGCTGGATAGTCGCTTTGTCCTGAGGGAACTGGACCGCGTGAGGGTGAAGGGGAAAGCGGAACCAGTAAGCATCTTTGAGTTGGTCGGGCTCAGGGAAAACGTGGATAAGGAAACGCTGGACCTGATGGAGACCTTCCAGGCCGGACTGGAGCAATACAGGAAGAGAGAATGGGAAAAGGCGAGGGAAACCTTTCAACGAGTTCTGGATAGTACGGCAAACAACGGTCCTACCGCTCTTTACCTGGAGAGAATCTCGCGGCTTCTTAAAAGGCCTCCGGGCCCCGACTGGGAACCTGTCACCACATTCACTGCGAAGTGATCCTCGGTACGATGCTCCTCTCGACCACCAATCTTGGGTCCGAGACGCCCTTGTGAGCAGGATCGATCCCTCCTGTCAGGGCCTGGTAGGGCACCGCATCAATCCATGCCGGCACGAAAGCAAAAATATTTGTATATTCAGGCATAAAGGCTGAAGGTGGATAGACTGAAGAGAGAACCATGTGCGACCACACTTCCTCGGAAGGAGGAGGTGATGTCTCGACAGGTTGTTTTGTCATGAATTATGATTGTTGCCCTTCTGCCTTCAGTCTTCGGTCTATACACCTGAGTAGTTACAATTTATCAATATATAACGCTCGTGCTGAACGTGCTTAACGTTACTCGAATCACACAATGAATGGCTTTGTCGGCGTTACGGATGATGATCGGAGCGGGAATGGCCAAAGGCACACGGCACAGGGCAACGAGACATCCAAAGATCGGTGAGGCGAATTTCTATGGCGCTTGGAGGCTTGGATATCTTATGGAGATCGCAACCTTACCAAAGCCTTTAGCTCAGAGGATATAGTTTTCTGAGATGAATAAAACGGCTTCCCCGGCGAGGGGAAGTGGTTTTTTTTATGTTTCTCTGCATTGCTTGATCGGATCTGTGTATGGTATGCTTGAAGATGGAGGCTAATCCTATCAGCTGCAAAAGAAACCTGTTGGTCTTTTTCTTACCTTTTTTCAGGAGAGGATATGGCACTCAGCGAGTTCAGGGTTGAAAGGATAGGTCAGGGAACCTTTCCCTTCCCCCTTGATTCAGGGGTTTTCATCGATGATGCCGATGGTATTCTCGTGGATGCAACGCTTTCGGGCATCACGCAGAAAGGCGGTGAGCCGGACTACTTGGAGAGGGCAGGACTCAGGGAGAAGCTCTTCTTCGATCCGGCCGCGACCCGTGCCGCCATGGTTACCTGTGGCGGGATTTGTCCCGGCCTTAATGACGTGATCAGGGGCATAACTATGGTTCTGTGGTATCGGTATGGGGTCAGGGAGATATTCGGATTGCGCTATGGGTTCAAGGGCCTTATCGCCTCCTACCGCCATGAGCCTATGATCCTCACACCTGATCTGGTTGAGGATATCCACAAGGACGGAGGAACCATACTCGGAACATCGAGAGGACCCCAGAGCCCTCCGCGTATGGTGGATTTTCTCGAAGCAATGAAGATCGATATCCTCTTCACCATCGGCGGGGATGGAACCCAGAGAGGGGCGTTGGCACTCGGCGAAGAGATACGGAAACGAGGGCTCAAGATCTCTGTGATCGGCATCCCCAAGACGATCGATAACGACCTCTGCTTCACGGAACGGACCTTTGGGTTTGAGACAGCCGTGGCCATGAGCCAACTGTCTATAACCGGCGCCCACATGGAGGCCAAGGGGGTCGAAAACGGGATAGGGATCGTCAAGCTCATGGGCAGGGAATCGGGCTTTATCGCTACCTATGCAACCCTCGCCTCAAGCGATGTGAACCTGGTGCTCATACCAGAGGCGCCCTTTTCCCTGGAGGGGATTTTTGCCTATCTCAAGGAGCGGATCATCAAAAAAGCTCACGCAGTGATCGTGGTTGCAGAGGGAGCGGGCCAGGAGCATGTGCCTGCTGAGGGTTTTGATGAGTCGGGAAACAAGAGGCTGGGGGATATCGGGCCTTTCCTGAAGGAGACGATAGAGGGTTTATTTAGGACCCAGGGCATTCCCATAACGGTAAAGTACCTCGATCCCTCCTATATCATCCGCAGTGCGCCTGCGACCCCGGATGACTCGGTGCTCTGCTTCCAGCTTGCGGGGAATGCGGTGCATGCGGCAATGTCAGGCAGGACAGGCATGGTGGTGGGGGTATGGAATGGCCATTTTGTCCATGTGCCCACCCTACTCACGGTCAGGGAGCGCAAGCAGGTGGACACAGAGAGCCTCCTCTGGCAGAGTGTGCTGGATAACACCGGACAGCCCCGAAGCCTCGCTTGAACAACCAATAGACACCCGGAGGACGTTGATTTCCTGAGACGGAATAGAATATTGGTAACACGTTAGCTTTTTGAAAACGAATCCCGGCCTTTGCTCAAGGCACAAGAGGAGCCCTTGGTGAGACGTATGGGCATAGGGGTGTCTTTTTTCCCATCATACCCTTGAACAGGGGGCATCAGCGTGCCGCTTCAAACCATGCGCACAAGCACCTGGTCATTGTCTTCT
>CAYPNL010000325.1:0-11421 GCA_964412045.1 uncultured Desulfobacteraceae bacterium | reverse complement strand
TGTCTTCTAGGGTCTTTGTCCGTGTGCGCTCGTTTGAAGCGGCCTCCTGAGTTGTCTTTATTGGGGTATGATGGGAAAAAAGACACCTCCATGCCCATTTTCCAGGAAGTTTCAAAATGTTGGTAACGGTCAGGAAAAGGACATGCTTCAATACTATATGACAGACGAGCAACCCGCAACGGAAAACCGGTCTCAGACATACTGATCTGCCATATCGTTGATGAATCGTTCAATCTCGTCCGGTCCCCGTGCGGACAGTTCCGGTATCAGACCCTTTATTTTTTCATAGGTGGCCCTGTTGCGATAGAGATCATCAGTGGATGAGTAGGAGCCGGCCCGCCTGCCGATCCTGTAGATAAGCCTATCAAGGTCCGGCATGGTCTGGTATTTGTTGATTACCTCCAGCATATGGTGTTTATCCTCGGGAAGCATACCGCTGACCTCTTCCAGAAGATTCATGATGTGATCGCTGGTGAGGGTACTGGTGACGGAACCGTCCAGGCACTCGAGAAAGAGCTTTATCTCCTCGACCACCTGGTCATCAGTAAGCGGCTTAAATTCCCCTGCTTCGAGCTTGTGATAGAGAGGAGCCCGGCTTATAACCCGGAGGCTTCTCAATCGAATGAAGTGCGGATTGATCTGGTTGAGGACATTGGCAGTCTCTTGGGCATGCTCCCTCCACAGGGCCGCACCGCCGAGCCCGGGCATGATGTACTCGGACAAGGACAGGCCGGCCTCTATCGACTTCCTACCGGCATCAATGTGCCGCTGTGCGTCCACGCCTTTCTTTATGAACTTCAAGACCCGGTCGGACCCGCTCTCAAGGCCGATGTGAATCCGGTCAAGGCCTGCCTGCCGTATCTCCTTCAACTCTGAGATAGATTTTCCGCTCACGGTTCTGGACCGTGAATAGGTGGTTACCCTGGTGAGCTCCGGAAAGGTCTCCCGTAAAAAGGCCAAGATTTCCACGAGGTCTTTGGTCTTCACAATCAGATTGTCGGCATCCTGGAGGAAGCATTCACCGGTGCCGTAGTACAGCCACATAGCCACGCTCTGGTAACTATAGGAGTGATGGTTGTTGAGGATGTGGGTCATAACGGCGTTTGTCACATTCCCGCTCTCCCCCAGCCGCCATGAGAGGGCCTTTATCTCGTCGGCCATATCTCTGGCGGCCCTGATATCCTCTTTGACTTCTTGGACATCCCGTAACGAAAATTTTTCCCCTTTATACACAGGACAAAAGAGGCACTGGTTCCAGGGGCAGTTCCGGGTTACCCTTAAAAGGAGGCTTTTGGCCTCGTTCGGCGGCCGTATAGGACCTTGCTCGAATTGTAAAGGCGATTCAACAATCATCTCTTCTCTCTTGTTTTTAAGGCTTTGCCGGTCATGGTTCTTTCTTTGCCACACTCCATTACTCCAGGCCCCCTTCGAGGGGGCTCCAAACAAAGCCACGTCTTCTGGACGTGGATTCTGTACTTTCATAGAAGAACAGGAGGCTTAACCAAGTACATCCCCGGATTTTCCGAATGACAAGATATGCGAGCCGTCTATCCTTGGTTCTTACTATCATATTATAAGCACATATTGAAACTTTTCAAATCTTTCGAACCTCACACCTATTCCTATTCACATCCTCGATCGCTGAGGACGTCCTTGAGCGTGCTTGCTGCGGAGCGAGAGGGATTTATCGTGTTGTGAAGCGGGGAGTGAGCGTGCGGCTTGATCTCTGCGCTTCCATTCGGCCACCAAGGCAATAAAAGGAGAGAATTACTCTTTTACTACCATTTCGTATGGGGATACAGTATCTCCTGTGTTATTGGAATGTCTTGTCTTGTTTATTGTCAGATAAGGTTGATAAACTCATATGTATCCTTTGTGCCTGCCCGCCATTGCTCTCGCGCAGGCGAGGCAGGCGGGTCTTTGTGTCCTTGTGGCTACCTGAACGTAGTCATTCAGAGAGAGATCAATGAATTGGTTATAGAGGCTCAATGAGATAGTTGCAGACGGTAAAGCTATTTTCCTGAATAAGTAAAGGCCTTCGGTACTCGGCGCAACTGCACCTGACCGTGACAACGGTCGGTAAAGGCCCCGGCCTCCTCAAGAGCCTTGAGAATACCTCCCACCTGATTATCGGAAACGATCATGCTGCATGCTTCCCTGGCAGGCGATACCTCACTTAAAGGGGAATCTTGTGGTCGTACATGCTTCAGCCTGGCTATAGTGGCTCCAGCGGCTCCAGCGGACATAGCCACGCTGACAAGATCTGTTCCTGTACCTTCATCACATAAGAGGGTTAAATCTCCAAGGCCGGTTAAATAAGTCTTTCTCTTGAGCCCCCTTTTTTTGACTGTGTCCGACCGGCGGCGCCATTCAGCGCCTCCTTTCATATGATCGATGGCCGCAACGATCTGCTCAATGCTTGCTGCTTGCCTGTATTCCCCGCGCGTGACCTTCATGTTGATGATACCCTTCTTTAAAGGGTATAGATAAATAAACCCTTTGCCTGGCTGATCCAATTTGCCCACCTCAATCATCATTTCCATAATAACCTCGGCGTCGTAAGGACTTGTGGCAATATTGATAACCTCTTTATCGGCAGGGATTGTAATCCGGAGAAGACCTATTTTATCTCGAACGCCGGTTCCGACTCCAAAGTGAAGGGAAGGGACACAGATTCCCGCATCCAATGAAACCCTGGCGACGCTATCTCCCTGACCGCGCTGGACGATGCAGCAGATCCCAGTTAGCTTCTGGAAAGCGGTCTTTTCCGTGGCAAAAGGAGCCGGCTTATTTTCTTGACAGAGTTCGTGCGTCATTAGCAGGTCTATATCTTCACTGTAAACCGATCCTCGTCCCGGAAGGTTCAGTCGTCCTTTCTCAATTATTAAGCTGAGAACATGGTCTTCCATTTTTTGATCCACAAGGAAAGAAATGATATCCACAGGATCATCCACTATATCGTGCCTGGGCAATAAGGCAAATATTCCTTTTTTTTCTTCTATCACCGGGGATCGGGCTGCAGCTACCTGAAGATCAATGACGCCAACTTCTTTCAGGGATTCCAATATATCTTTTGAAATATTTCTATTCACAAAAGCAGTGATTCGAGAGACTCTCTTTTTAGATTCCATCAACAAGACTTTCTTCTGTTGTAGTCTGAACGGCTTCCGTTAAAGCAGCCTTTCTTTTTCTGTTTATCCGAAGACCTATCGCCAGCACTGAAAGGATTGGGCAAACAGAGGCAGTGGCGAGTATGCCAAAGCCTTCAACGACTCCCACCTGGGATCCTATGCCGAGTCCCATGGCCAAAACAAGGGGAACGGTAATGGGCCCTGTAGTGACACCAGCGCTATCCCACCCGATATTTACGAATTCCTCAGTCGATAATGCAGTAATGGGAATGAGCAAAAGGTAAGGAGGGGCTAACAGCCACAAAAGGGGAATATTCCAGACAATCTTGGCAACCCCCAGAGCAATGCCAATACCTACACCAATAGCAACTGCCTGTATTAAAAGGGATTTTTTAAAGGTGCCTATAGTAATCTCCTCGACGGTCCGCCCAAGAGCGTTTAACGCAGGTTCCGCCAGCGTGGCTCCATACCCCATGATAAAGGCAAACAGCAACACAACGGCTATGCCCCAAAGACCTCCTTCTGAGCCGAATAAAGGTCCCTTTGTCGGAGTATATCGGTATTGTTTTGTTGTGGGGTCAAAGCTGTGTTCATCATAAGGAATAGGAACATAATCATTATCTATTTTTGCATAAAAGAATTCCTGCTTTGTTCCATCTGGAGAGATGGCTGATTCAACCAGATCAGGATCAAAATTAATAATGTTTCTTTTATCTTCTACAAGTTGAATAGTCTTAAAGGAAGATGGAAGCATAGTTCCAACCTGGTTTCCAAGTTTGTCAAGGCCAAGCTCAATGCCAATGCTGAATATTCCCATTCCCACAATAGTGAACAATAATCCCAGCAGAATCTCGTCAGGCCGAGGCAATTTTTCACGAAGCAGAATAAAAAGAACGAGAAACAGTGGCAAAGTGAGAAGGACTATGGCTTTCACTGCGGCAATGGTATTCCTTATCAAAAGATCAGGGGCATGTACGGCCTTTTTGTTGCCTGATGTTGCATATCGAGCAAAGGCTTTCTGAACAGCATCCAAGCTTCCGAATACAGAATACCGCTGTTCCTCGGTTCCCTGCGAGATTGCCCAACGTTTGAAAGCATCTGGATCGTCACCAAAAACATCCTTTCTTTTAGATTCATTGTTGGACAGCTCCTCAAGATACTCAATCATTTTTTCCTTGCTTCCATCGAAGTAAGCAATCTGACTTTCACTGCTTGCGTTTAAAAGAACATAGTGAACCAACTTGTCTTGATTGATAAACAGGGCTTCTGCTGTTTTACGGTTTTTCTTTTTAAAAAAATCGACCTCCTTCATGGGATCCGGGACTGAACCAAGCAAAAATGCGCCTAAAAGAAGAACGGTGAGTATGGGGAACAAGGAGGCAAGCGTGACCACTCCAAAGCCCATGGTTCCGGATTCAGCTGATCCAACCATCCTGCAAATTCCAATCCCGAGTGCCAGTATAAGGGGGACTGTTACAGGGCCTGTAGTTACGGCGCCGCAGTCCCAGGCAAGGCCTGTAATGGCAAGCATATTTTTGTTGAAAAATGCCCAGATCGAAAGGATAACCAGCCCTCCAACAAGGATATAGATAAAGGGCTTTAGGGACCAGTTATAATGAAATCTCATCATACCGAACGCAACGGCGATTCCCACCCCTGCACCGACAGAGTAAATAAGGATATGGGAATATTTGGTCAATAACAGGAATAAAAGAGGGGCTTCCCATGGTTTTACTGCGCTCCCTGCCGCTTGCAGCACCTGGATGGCTGGCTCCGCCAATGTTGCCAAAAAGCCCAATACGAAAGCAAAGCTAAGGATAACAGGGAGGGCGGATTTTTGGGGAAGCTTAACACCGACCAATTCGCCAAGCGGCATCAGACCTAAAAAGAGACCCTCTATAAAGAATGTAAGGCCCGCAATGACGAGTCCAATGCCCATGGCAATGATAGATGCATCTGCAAGTCTGATTCCCAAAATTAGAGTCTGAAAAAAAAGGAGGTAAAGGATAATCAGCCAAACTGATTTAACCTGCCCCACCACACGATCCTTTATGTAAGGACCTAAAAGGCCTAAGGCCTGACGAAAGCTTATTTTTAGTTTCCCAGCAGCCTGTTGAGTCACGTCACTGTCACCTTAGTTGGAAAGCAGCATTCCGCAAAAATATTCAGTTGCTCTGTTTATAGCATCATAAGGCATTCTATCGCATCTGTTTTCTGAATCTCGGCAGATCTTTTTTATGGTGTCATTGACACAGGTTTTTAGAGAGGATACAGTGAGCCATTCAAAGATCTGGCCTATCCTGAGACAAAACCAGATAGATTCCTGTAGTCGATATTTCCAAGGATGGATTTCGTTTGTGGCTGAGATTCCTATTGTTTAGCCTTTAAGTGGTAGCAGGTGCGCAGCATGCGTCTGATCGTTGATTTTCATGTGCATTCTCACTATTCGATTGCTACGAGCAGGGAGCTAACCCCTGAAAATCTGGAGCTATGGGCTCGCCGAAAAGGCATCCATGTGATTGGGAGCGGTGATGCGTTTCACCCAGGATGGTATGAGGAACTCAAGGAGAAGCTCGTTCCGGCCGAGGATGGCTTGTTTGCTCTCAAGGAAGAGTACCGTATACGAGATGAACTATTTGCCTCGCGAGACCTGCCGCCGGTCAGGTTCATGCTTTCTGGGGAGATCAGTAGTATTTACAAAGACAGGGGCAGAGTGCGGAAGGTCCATAACCTGATCCTATGCTCATCCTTTGATGCTGCCAAGAGGATCCAGACAGCCCTTGAGGCACTGGGAAATATCAGATCAGACGGCAGGCCCATACTTGGGATCGCCTCGAGGGATCTACTGGAGATTGCATTAGAGGCGGGCAGAGGCACCGCCTTTATCCCCGCGCATATCTGGACCCCCTGGTTTTCCGTGCTGGGATCAAAGTCCGGCTACGATACTGTTGAGGAGTGTTTCGGCGATCTCTCCGAGGAGATCTTTGCCCTGGAAACAGGGCTTTCATCAGATCCGCCCATGAACTGGCTCTGCTCGTTTTTGGATAGATATACGCTTGTTTCAAACTCAGATGCCCATTCTCCTGAAAAGCTGGGCAGGGAGGCAAATATCTTTGACGCAGCGCTCTGCTATTCGAGTATCATCTCAGCGATGAGAAAGGAGGGTGATCAAAGGTTCTTAGGCACCGTTGAGTTTTTCCCCCAGGAGGGCAAGTACCATCTTGACGGGCATAGGAAATGCGGGATCTGCTGGAGGCCGCAAGAAACGCTTGAGCATGGGGGGATCTGCCCCGTTTGCGGGAAAAAGGTTACGGTAGGCGTATTGAATCGGATTATGCAGCTCGCAGACAGAAGGGATCCGGAAGAGCGGCTCTCAAAAAAGAACTACTTCTCACTTACCCCGTTGAAGAACCTCATTGCAGAGGTCAAGGGCGTCAACCCGGAAAGCAAGGCGGTCCGTCTGGAGTACGAGCGCATTCTCAAGAGAGGGGGCCCTGAATTTTCTATTCTGATGGATCTTCCCCATGATCGGATTTCGGAGATTTCCGATGAGATATTGGCTGAAGGCATCAGAAGGATCAGGATCGGGGAGGTGTTTATAGAAGAGGGCTACGATGGGGAGTTCGGCCAGATACGGGCCTTCAGGAAAGGTGAGATACAGTCCCTCTCCTCCCAGATATCCTTCTTTAATCGGTCATTCAAGACCCCGGACAAGGTTACGAAGGTTGCTGAAAGAATGGAAAGTCGAGGCCTTCAACAGGGGCATTCCAACCTGGAGGGCTCGGGAGAGGAAGGGGACCGTCCTTCTGGGAGATTAGTCGTGAACCAGGCACAGGAAAAGGCCGTGGATCATTATACCGGTCCTTGCCTGATCCTGGCTGGGCCAGGCACAGGAAAGACCTTCACCTTGAGCATGAGGATCGTCTGGCTTATCGAAGAGAGGGGAGTAAATCCGGCCTCTATCCTCGCCATTACCTTCACCAATAAGGCTGCGGAGGAGATGAGGAAACGGATCATGAGTGCCGTGAACGCTCAGGACATGGCGAAGGAAATCACGATCAGCACCTTTCATGCCTTTGGCATGGCCCTGCTCAGAGAATATGCCCCTGTATTCGGAAGATCGTCAGGGTTCACTCTCTGTGGAGATGAGCAGAAGGCCTCTGTCCTCTCTTCCTTTCTTGGATCAAGGCAAAGGGATCTCCGCTCCCTTTCAGAGAAGATCAGCTTTGCCAAGAGCAGGATGGAGATTCCGCCTGAGGCAGGTGAGCTCGAGGGCCTGTATAAGGTCTATGAGGAGGCCCTGAAGTCCAGGGATGCCTTTGATATTGATGATCTTATCGTTTACCCGGTAAGTCTTCTGAGGGATCACCCTGATATAGGCGCCATGGTGAGAGCACGCTATCCCTGGATCTGCATCGACGAGTACCAGGATATTAACAATGCCCAATACCATCTCATACGGCTTCTGGCGCCTGAGCCAGACTCTAACCTCTTCGCCATCGGGGATCCTGATCAGGCCATCTATGGGTTTCGGGGGGCGGACCACAGCTTTATCGGGAGATTTAGGGAAGACTATCCGACTGCGGCGATCCACGAGCTGCGGATATCGTACCGGTGTTCGCAGACGATCCTGGATGCGTCGGCTCAGGTCATGGGGTCTCATCGAAGAGGCGATGTCTTGGAAGGTTTAGATCAGGGCGTGGCGGTTCATCTTCAGGGGTGCGCCACTGCCAAGAGCGAGGCGGAATTCGTGGCAAGAACCATAGAGAGGCTCATGGGCGGCGTGAGATTCTTCTCGATCGATAGCCGCATCACCGACGGAAGCGATGAAGGGGAGGAGTCGTCCTTTTCCGATTTTAGTGTACTGTTTCGGGTATCCAGGATGGCCCCAGCCATAATCAAGGCCTTCAATGATCACGGCATTGCTTACCAGCTTGTAGGGGAGAAGCCCTTTTACAGTCAGGAGCCGATCAGCAGCTTGGTTGAAGTTCTTCGCCTCAGCACAGCACGGCCTTTTGATACGGCGCTCTTCCAAAGGCTGCGGGAAAAGGCTGTCCAAGGATTAACAGAATCAGCCCTTGCCGAGATACGGGACAAAACCGCAGCCGCCACGGCGGAGAAAACAATAGCGGAAATCGTGAATGCCTTTTTCCCGCAACTAATGGCTGAATACCGGGACTCTGTCGAGAGATTCCTCTCCTTGGCCAGGGAGTATGGGCCCGGGATTTCATCCTTTCTCCGCTTCCTTCAGCTTGGAAGCCCTGTGGATACTTACAGAAGGGCAGCCGAGCAGGTAGCGCTCATGACCATGCACGCGGCAAAGGGACTGGAGTTCACCTATGTGTTTATCATCGGATGTGAGGATGGGATTATGCCGTACACGATGTTCGGAAAGGAAAGAGCTGACATCGAAGAGGAAAGGAGACTCCTTTACGTGGCTATGACAAGGGCCAAGAAGGCCATTTTCCTGTCTCACACAAAAAACAGGAACCTCTTTGACATGAACCTCTGCCTCGCCATCTCGCCATTCCTCGTAGAAATAAAAGACGAGCTAATCAAGAGGGGAGCAGTGGAGAAGAGAATGAAAAAGCCACAGGACAGCCAGCTCTCTCTCTTTCGCTAGATACCCCAGATGGAACGCTCTATACAATTCTCTTGGAATTATTTCATATGAAATTGTAAGATGAGATAAAAGGGAGGCGAACCGAGGCAGGGTATATGAAGACTGATAGCGACAAGGATCGTAAGGTAATACACCTCGATGAGGTGTGGAAGGCGAGGGGCAAAACAGTTCATCTCACTGCTATCCTTACGGATAGCAGAAGAGTTGCCGAGGCAATACGGCAGAAGACGTGTATCCTCTGCGAGAAAACAAAGATGTGTGTGAACAAGACAGGTCTTTGTGCGGCCTGTTATCTAAATCTTACCCCCGAGGACAAGAGGCTTGCGGATGAGGAGGCGAGGCATAAAAGGGTTGAGCTGAGGGTGACCGATGACCGGTGGGAGGAATAAGAGGATACCTAAGGCCTAATCGAAGGGCGTTAGGATCTCACAGCCCGTTTCCGTTACGAGTAGCGTTTGTTCGAACTGGGCCGAGAGGCTTCCGTCGTTGGTAACAGCAGTCCAGTGATCAGCAAGGACATGGAGGTCTGGTTTTCCAAGATTGATCATAGGTTCTATGGTGAACACCATGCCGGGAACAAGAGGAATACCCTCTCCCTTTTTGCCATAATGGGGGACCTGGGGAAGTTCGTGAAACTCGAAGCCCACCCCATGACCCACGTACTCCCGTACTACCGAACATCCCTGGGCTTCCGCGTAGCCCTGAATGGCATGGCCGATATCGCCGATTCTATTACCCGGCTTAACGGCCAGGATGCCACGACGTAAGCACTCCCTGGAGATGCTTACTATCTTCTGAGCGTCTTTGCCGGGAGTTCCGACAAAGAAGGTCATGTTCGTATCTGCGTAGTATCCGTCTAGGATGGGCGTGACATCCACGTTCACGATATCGCCGTCTTGCAGGACGGTATCGTCGGGAATCCCATGGCAGATCACCTCATTCACTGAGGTGCACACGCTTTTCGGGAAACCGTGGTAGTTGAGGGGTGCAGATCGTGCGTTGTGCTGTCTGGTTATTTCTTCCACGATGGAATTGATTTCATTGGTGGTAATGCCCGGGGCTATATGCTCTTCAACGCCCTTAAGGATGGCAATAGCGACCCTGCCGGCTTTCTGAATGCCGATGATATCGTCCTTTTCTTTGAGCTTTATGTTGTAGAGGCTATCATACTGAACCTTTAGCTCCTGAAAGGTATGTGCAGATCGCAAACTTTTCAGCCTTCTCTTTAGTTTTTTGTAGCTCATATGCCCTTGACAAACTCGTTAAAGGCCTGACACGCGCCTCGTTCCTTGTCCCGGCCTGTCTGTGCTTCGGACGCAGACAGGCGAACCCAGGATCAGAGCCTGCCCTGGACTTGATCCAGGGTCCGTGAAGACGAAGGAAGTCAGTATTTTCAATAGGTTATAGACTCCGGCTTACGCCGGAGTGACGATGTTAGTCGCTTTTTATAAAATCATTATTCGTAGCAAAGGCATAAATCCCTGGATAAACCGGAGGGATAATAGGGGATACAAGTAAGTTGGTCAAGGACTTTTAGCCCCTTCCCTGATGATTAGGCGGCTTCTTGATTCTCTCTGCGAGATGAACGCCGATGGATTCTGGACGGAGTCACAGAAGGTCAATGACCGTTATCATGTGTGTGGTTTTTCTGCCCTCGCATGCCTTCTTGAGATCCTGCCCTTAAGCCGAGGCCGCCTGTTGGACTACGGGGTATTTCAGGAGGAGGCGACGCAATCCGCAGTAAGTTTCGCCGCAGTGCTCTTCGTGAAGTAAGGTGATAACGGTAAAGATTTTTACTCGAGCGATTGAGGTGCTTGTTCCGGTGTGGAGGATTGGTGATTGAATTTTTTGTAGGCGATGTATAACCGTTGTGCGATGGTTATGTAGCCCCCGATCACAAGCACCCATAATCCTACGAGGAGATAAGGGTGGAATAGTAGCATGAGAAATATAATGAGAATCCTTTCCGGTCGTTGCAGGAGGCCTATGGAGCCGAATTCCAGAAAGATCTCTGCCTTGGCCTTGATATAACTCGTAACCAAGCAGGCTATAAGGGCCAGGAGGCCCAGGATAAAGATTCCCTTGCTCCCGGTCTTGAAACCATAGAATATGATCGCAAATAGGATAGTGCTGTCGGCCAACCTGTCCATTGCCGAATCGAAAAGGGCGCCGATGGGGCCCTCAGTGTTCTTTCTCCTTGCCAACGCGCCATCAAGGGCATCAAAGAACGAAAAGAACAAGAAGAGGCATGCGCCGAGTTTCCACAGCTCGAAATATATGAACAGCGCGGATAGAATGGTGCCGAAAAAACCGATAAAGGTCAGCTGGAATGCAGTGACACGGCGTCTGATCAGGAAATCGACCACAGGCATCGATATTTTTTCAAAAGGTCCTTTGAGATGATGTATCATGCTCTGTTTTCTTTCCCTACCTGCCTTCCATTCATTTCATCAATTTTTTGTAACAATTTAGCTTTTTGAAAACGACGACCGCTTATTGCGTAAGGCCACATACGTTAGCCGTGGCGAGACCTATGGGCATGGGGGTGTCTTTTTTCTCATCATACCCCAATAAAGACAAGTCGGGAGGCCGCTTCAAACCGGCGCACACGGACAAAGACCCTAGAAGACAATGGCCAGGTGCTTGTGCGCATGGTTTGAAGCGGCA
>CAYPNL010000324.1:0-8280 GCA_964412045.1 uncultured Desulfobacteraceae bacterium | reverse complement strand
ATAGCATAATTTGAAGACCTCTCCGCCGTTCTCCTTTATGACATCAATGATCTCTTTGTAAGGGGCTACAGTCTCCACGGTCGTTTGTAATCCTCGTTTTTCGCCGTAATGATTTAGGTCTTTGACAATCGAGTAAAGGTATCCATTACCTTCTTTACCCCATGTCTCTTTGCTAATGATTCAAATGCTATCTTTATATCATCCCATTTCACTTCTTCCTCTTCTTCCTCGACCTCTACTTCTCGTTCTTCGTAGGTCAGGGCGCCGAATGTACACGCTTGGACGCACATGGGCTCTTCTAAAGGAGGCTCATCCTCGCACATGTCGCATTTAAGGGGAAGACCGGAATCAGGCTCTTTGAACCAATCCCTTGATGGGCAGGAGGCCGGGCAGAAGCTGCACTCATCGTACTCTTTGCTGTCGATCACGTAGCGGTTTCTCCCGTTACATTCCGCCTGGGTATACTCCCCGGCCCGTATGGGAACAAATATATCTCGGAATTCATCCATGACGACCATGATCCTGGAGCGTGCGGGATTAATGGAGCTATACTTCGGTACGGCGTGGAAGGCGGAGCACGCTATCTCACATGCCCTGCAGCCCACGCATTTGCTGGTATCGACCTTTATGTCTTTGATTATTTTTTTTCTTTTCCCATTACTGTCCACGGTGACGCTCCCTTCTTTATTCCTTCTCTTTCTTGGCCCTGGGATCCTTTAATGCAGTGACGTCATCGCCGGTCAGAACGCCATTCTTGATGAGGTCTTCCGCCACGTAGCCCAGGCTCAATTTCTCCAAGGTCTCTTTGGTGGGAATTCCGTCGAAGGTCCAGCCTTTGAAGTCATAATATTTGGTCAGCAGTTGCTGCTCATATTCCTCGTCCCTTACCGCCCAGTGATCCTCCGGAGGCCTTTCCATGTGTCTCCTCAGGCCCCTTCTGCTATTGATGGCCCTGGCCAAATTCCGAATTCTCTGGAAGCATTCCCATAGCCTATCTTTGTCCATCTCGATCCCCGCCACAAGGGTAATGAGACCCGGCATGTTCCATACATGATATCCTGTGGTTCCGCCGAACTGTCCCCGGAATGAGGATACGAATCCGCAAAGGCCCATTGAATCATCCAGGTAGTGCATGCACTCATTCCAATCCGAGATAGCGCACATGGCGTCATCAGGCAGCTGATCACGTTTTTCCCAGTTCCGGAACCATTCGATGAACTTCTTATCCGGGACCGCGATCCAATTTTTGATAAACTCTTCTCTCAGCTCCGGATCAGTAATCGGGTCCTGAGGGAATGAGCCTTCAGTCTGGGTGATAGCCATCTCCTCGCCGGTGGCTATCATAAGAAAATAGGCCGGATTGAGTTTGCCCAGCTTGATGGGCAACTGTTCGAATTTTTTGACGGTATTGTGATCAAATTTCTCGGCCCCGTTACCGATTATGGCGGCCGCACCGGATACGCCATGGGCGAGAATATCGCCTATACCCTCTCTATAGGCTATTTTATGGAGGAGATAGTAGAATCTTTGCCGTATGTCGGAGGGCATATCAGGAAGGTCTTTTTCAGTCAGAATCCCGGCATCCAGAAGCTCGAGGGCGAAGGCGATAACCTGCGGTGTTGAGTAGGAGTCCAACCCTAAGTCCATACCGACAGGGAGTATCTCGTAGGTGAAGTCCAACTCCTGGAAGGAGGCCATGTGATAGGTGTCTTTTCCGTAGCATTTGTAGGAAAATCTCCGCCGTCCCGGCCACTGAATAAGATTATGGCATGCCTTCGGGCAGTTCCAGCAACCTGTCCAGCGGCTCAGGTGGTCGTACTTCAGGTTCCGCCATCTCTCTTCGAGCTCATCGCTCCAGAAGGTCTTTCTCCGTACACGGGCATTACCCCAAGCAAAATTGTTGTGATGAAAGCTGTCATCTTCATCGGTGGCCATCCAGTCCCCGACATTCGGGTTTGCATCAAGCTCCTTCCTCAGTCGTGAGCACATCTCCCAGGCTTCAGCGGGGCGCGCGACATACACGTCTTTTGTTCCCCGGATGGCAATCGCCTTCAGATTTTTAGCACCCATGACCGGCCCGACCGTTCGAGCGGCACTCGAGTTGCCGCAATCGATCGAAGCCATAATAACCCTATTCTCCCCTGCCGGACCAATGGCAGCCACCCAGGCCCTTCTGTCTTTCAACTCCTCTTTGATCAAGGTCTGCGTTTCATCCATAAGTCTTCCGCGGAGATGCCTGGCATCACGGATCTCGACTTTGTCGTTGTGTATCGCCAGGTAGACCAGATCGGGGGACTCTCCCCGGATGACTATTCTGTCATAACCGGCCATTTTCATTTCGGCTCCGAAAAAGCCACCCATCAAGGAATGTCCCAGGAAGCCGTTCACCGGGGCAATCGTATCAACCGACACGCGGTTTGCACCGGGAACGCATGTGCCGTTCAGAAGACCGTTCCCGAATATGAGCAGGTTGTCGGGAGACCAAGGATCGGTACCCGGAGGAACCCGATCAAATAGCAGCTTCGCGTCTATACCGAGCCCACCGAGATACAATGCAGTATCTCGCGGATCGGTTTCTACTTTCTCAATACTTCCCTTTGACAAATCGACTTCTAATTGGAATCCTGTTTCAGCGTACCTCACTTTTTTACCCCTCTAAGTTCCTTTAGCAGCCTGATGTTCGACTGCGCGTTTGTTCATACTTCATGCACTTCAACAGCATGTTTTAATGGCGAAAGGTCATTGAACCGTGTCCGCCTTTCTTATCTTTTACTTCAGGTCTTTTGGATTTTTCTCTCGCCGGAGGTGCTACAGGAGTCTCTGTGATCGGAAGCAACCAGATAATATTTCCCAGCGAATCCCTAAGAATTTGCTCGGCACTTTCTTTATCCGGGGCTTCAATCTCCAATTGGTTACAATAAATCCTGAAATACATATCTTAACCTCCTCTAATCACGTACTACTCGCCGCGTCATTATAATTTGTTGCAGGTTGTCCATATTTCTTGGATCAATTTCTGCGTTTTCCGCATTCAGCGTTTTCATGCATAGGGCTGAAAGGTCCTGAAATCATTGAAAACCGACAATTAATCTCCTCGACGGTATTTGAAAGAAATCTGGCGATTCGCATCATGACATCTTCCTGAAATTCTCCTTTGAGCCCCACCGCCCATATTGCTGCCTGCAAATCCTCACGATACGTATTGAGCGGAACGCCTACAGCAATAAGCCCTTCGATGTATTCTTCCCTGTCATAGGCTATGCCGGATTTTTTGACGTTCAAAACCTCTTTTTTATAAGCTGCTTTGTCAATAATTGTCCTAGGCGTATATCGCTTTGGTGTGATTTTCGACAAGATTTTATCGATGTCTGTTTCAGGCAGTTGTGAGAGAAGGGCTTTTCCGGCAACACCGGCAAAAATCGGTATTCTCATGCCGATTTCTGAGGATATCTTGATTCTGTGCGCACGATCTGCCTTGTCCACGATAATGACCGCAGTATCTGAGAGAATCCCGAAAAAAGCAGTCAACTTAAATTTTTGGTTGATATTTTCGATATAGGGATGCACCGTCTGGATCAGCTCAGATCCCCGGGCAGCAGCATTGCCCAGGATAAACAAACGTGTTCCTAACCGAAAGAGACCGTCCGGTCCCTTCTCGAGTACATCGAGGTCTTTCAATGTGTGCAGGATGTTGAATACGGTACTTTTATTCAGGCCCAGCTTTTTGACGATCTCATTGAATCCAAAGGGCTGTTTCTCTTCTGACATCAGCGCTAAAATCGAAAAGCATTTGTCAATAGCCGGCACCCGCTTATAACTCAATGACATGGTGGCCCTCAGGCGATTCTTTGTCCAAAAACGATGATCTCTCAAAAACCTGAATATCGATATTATCTATAGAGAGACCTCTTGGTCTCTCTATTAACCAATGCAGGGCCACTTGTCAAGAAAAAAATTGGAGCTGTCCCTCTATGCTACCGGCTTCAACGAACGGCTCCACTCTCACTTGTCTTTTCTCTTTCTGTCTATAGTTCTTGCTTCTTCAGGGATAGGAGGCGGGACAGGCTCGCCAAAGATTTTCTTCACCGCACCGAAGCGAGGAGGGCAGACTTCAAAGCAGGTCCCACATTTTATGCATTTCTCTTGGTCAATGACATGAATCCGATTTTTCTCCCCTTCAATAGCCTCGACCGGGCATCTCTTGAAGCAGATCCCGCAGGCCTGGCACGTATCCGGATCAATGTAGTACGAGGGCGCTTCACGTAACAACCTATCTATCTCGTCGCTGGTGTAAAGCTCATTATATTCTTCTATGTTATCTAAATGTGACTCCAACTTCTCCTTTTCCACCAGCTTAATGTAGGGGACAAGCCTGGTAATTGCTTCAAGTTTGGCCTTTAATTCATCCTCTTGCAGGCCTTCGCCTTCCCCGAGAGGCCCCAGCTCCTTCACCTTGCTGCCGAACTCATTCATAATTCTCCCGAAACGCACTCCTTCGCCGGCATCGCACCATTCAATTCTCAACCTTTCAGGGTCTATCCCTACATGCTCCATGATTTTTCTACAAAGATGCACCATGCTGAGGGTATGGTAATTTCCATGAACCATGTAATTGCATTCGCCCGGATGGCAACCCCCGATAAAGACCCCGTCCGCTCCATTTGAGAAAGCCCGGAGCACAAATAATAGGTCGACTCTTCCGGTACACATCACACGGATAAGCCTTATTTCAGTTCTATATTGCAGCCTGGAAACTCCAGCCATGTCGGCAGCGCCGTACGCTCACCAGTTGCATACAAAACCCAATATCCTGGGATTAAATTTTTGTCTTGAACTCATCCGCTCTCACCTCCTTTCCCCGTGTTTTGACTATACGGCTCACCGAATGAAACAGCATGCCCATTTCCCCGAACCCATCATGCGATATCCCATTGGTCAAAAATTCCACTCTGGGGGAAGCCGTTTAATCCTCCCTGTATTCTATATAGCTCCAACCGCGGCATCCATCTGTCGTTCACCCTCTTCCTTCGGAAGCGCCGCATCAATTTGGCTTAAGAATTCGTCATTGGTAAAGTGCTTGAGGGAAATAGCCTCTGTTGGACACTTTGTATTGCAGAGGCCGCACCCCTTGCAAAGAACAGGATTCACCAAAGCCTTGTTTCCCTGTTTCGTCTCCTGAGACTCTATGGCGCCATAGGTGCACGCCGATATACATGCTCCACATCCTATGCACCTCTTCTGATCAACCTCGCAAACGGAACCTGAAACGGTGACTATATCATGAGATAAAAGGGTTAGCGCCCTGCCGGCAGCCCCGTAAGCCTGGCTGATCGTTTCTTGGATATGTTTGGGATAATGAGCCATTCCGCATAGAAAAATGCCGTCTGTAGAAAAATCGACCGGCCGTAACTTCACATGGGCTTCTTTGAAAAAACCATCGGGCCCCAACGTGAGCTTGAATAATTGAGATATTGTCCTGCTTTGTGCAGCAGGAATAACAGCAGCAGCCAAAGAAACGTAATGAGCGTCTATGGCAACCTTCTTACCGAGAATAGGATCGGTCACCGTAACCCTTACAACAGGCTGGCCCTCTTCCTCAACCGCCTCCACTTCAGGAGGGTCGTCCGCTTCATAGCGGATGAAGGTGACACCCTTATCCGCAGCTTCCCGATAATAATCCTCACTAAATCCATACGTTCGCATATCCCGAAAGAGCATGTAGATATCCATCCCGGGGTTTATCTCTTTGAGCTTCAAGGCGTTTTTAACAGCCTGGCTGCAGCACACCCTGGAGCAGTAATTTCTATCTTCGTTTCTGCAGCCCACGCATTGGATCATCGCCAGGGTTTCCGCGTTCAGGAGCGTTTCTTCTCTTCCGGCGATCCGCTCCTCCAACTCAAGGTGGGTCATCACCCTGTCGTCTTGCCCGTAAAGGTATTCGGTAGGGCTGTATTCTTCAGCACCGATAGCGATAACGGCTGCTCCATGCTTTATCTCTGTGACCCCTCTGTCTGATTTCACCTTAGTTATAAAATTACCCACATAACCGGTAGCCTCTGTGATAACGGCATTCGTCAATACATGCACTAAAGGATGCTGGTAAACCCTGTCCACAAGCTCACGCACGTAGGCCTGAACATCCAGCCCTTCCAGGGTATAATAAAGTCTTCGAGCCATCCCCCCCAGGTTCCTATCCTTTTCCACAAGGTACACATCATGTCCCTGGTTAGCGATGGACAGAGCACTCGTCATGCCGGCTACACCCCCTCCAACCACCAAGCCAGTCTTGTTTACCGGCAGCTCAATTTCCTGTAACGGCTCCAAAAGGGAAGCTCTGGCTACCGACATCCGGATAAGATCCTTTGCCTTCTCAGTAGCCTCTTCCGGTTCTTTTGAGTGAACCCAGGAGTCATGCTCTCGGATATTTGCCATTTCCAAGAAATATTGATTGATCCCCGCCTCACGAAGGGTATCCCGGAATGTCGGTTCGAGATTGAGAGGCGTACAGGCGGCGATAACCAATCGATTCAGCCCTTTTTCCTTGACCAAGTCTGCTATTTCCTGGATGTAGCTGGTAGCGCATGAAAAGAGCTGCTCCTGAGCATAAACAACATTGGGCAAGGTTGCGGAATAGTCCACTACTGAAGGAACATCTACTACCGCTCCGATATTTGCTCCACAGCGACAGACAAATACCCCTATCCTCAGCCCCTCTTCGGAGACATCCCTTTCCGGCGGATATATCCTTTTTTGGGCCAACTTCCCTCGTCGGTGGTCAAGGAGTTCGCCGCAAAGGGCTTCAGCACCGCTGGCGCTTATAACCGACTCAGGGATATCCATAGGCCCCTGAAAGGCGCCGGTTACAAAAATGCCCGGGCGGGATGTCTCGATAGGATTCAATGGATTGGTCTTGCAGAATCCATGAGAATCAAGCTTGATGCCGAACCTGTCCGCCATCTCCTCATAACCGGCAGGAGGATTTAACCCGACGGATAATACTACCAGATCGAATTCCTCCTCTTTGACCCCATCCTCGGCAGTAGCGTATCGTATACGTATGTTCTTGGTTTCAGGGTCCTCTTCCCCTATTGACACGTAACTTCTGATAAATCGAACCCCTGGGATCTCCTCTGCTCTCTGGTAGAACCGTTCGAAGTCCTTGCCCCAGGCTCGGATATCGTTATGGAATATGGTGCATTCAGCCTCAGGGTCATGCTCTTTCGTCAGCATTGCCTGCTTCTGGGTATACGTGCAGCATACAGCGGAACAATAGCTGTTGCCGCCGGGGGTGACCTGCCTGGAACCGACGCACTGGATCCAGGCTATTTTATGGGGATGCTTTTTGTCGGAAGCACGCAGTACCTCGCCTTTGTATGGCCCGGTAGCGGATAGTATTCGTTCATAGTCCATACTGGTTACCACGTTCTCAAACGTTCCGTAGCCATAGTCGCCCCTCAGCTTGGGGTCAAAGGGTTCATAGCCCGGAGAAACAAGTATGGCCCCCACGTTAAGCTCGATCTTCTCCGGCGTTTGATGAAGGTCTATGGCGTCATTCTCGCATACCGCTTCACAGATGCCGCACTTCCTTTCTTGAATATAAAGACAGGCTTCAGGGTCTATGTAACTGATAAGCGGATATGCTTGAGAAAAGTATATGTGGACGGCTTTACTCGGCGATATATACTGATTAAAAGGGTCAGGCGCACTGACCGGGCAGTAATCCGTGCAAGTAGCACAGCCGGTACATTTCTCCTCTATAATGTATCGCGGCGTTTTAACCAGGGTTACCTTGAAATCCCCCGCCTCCCCCTCCACACTATGAACGTCAGTTAAGGTAAAAACCTCTATATTGGGATGCAGGCCAACACTGGCCAGCTTAGGCGACAGTATTCATGTGGAGCATTCATTGGTGGGAAAGGTTTTATCCAGCTGGGCCATATGACCCCCGATAGTAGGTGATTTGTCGACCAGGTACACCTTAAAGCCGGCAGCGGCAAGATCAAGGGAGGCTTGAATGCCGCTGATGCCTCCTCCCACCACCATGACATCCCCAAAAGTGCTGTCTCCAAAACTTTGGGAAAGCTTTCGAATTTTTTCTTCGAGCGATAAATCAGTTCCCACCTTCTGCTACCTCATCAGATTTTTCGACCATCGGTAAACGACTTCTTTGTGATATCCTGCTAGATCACGTCTTGGATGATCTCGGTGATGTCCTTAATCTCTATGGACTCTCCATCCTCCATGTTTATCCTGCTATCCTCAAAATTGGTGATGCAATAG
>CAYPNL010000323.1:0-9299 GCA_964412045.1 uncultured Desulfobacteraceae bacterium | reverse complement strand
GATACCATATCGCCTGTTCAATATGACGACATTATGGGGCGACGCTTGGATCGGGTCTTCGATTCATGAGACAAGACGCTCCATGCACTGCCTAATCTTACCAGAATAAAAATCGTAAGATCTCACTCGTAATCCTCGCTTTACCCTTGCTGCTCATCTGAATTTGAGCTCTCTCCCGTTTTTACAAGCTTGCTGAGGAAGATGCTCAGCTCATAGAGGATAATAAGGGGAAATGCCATCATGATCTGGGTGGCCACATCAGGTGGGGTGAGTATCGCCGATAGAATAAAGGACCCGAGGATGGCGAACTTACGGAACCGCTTCATGGCATCCGGAGTGACCAGGCCGATCTTGGTGAGAAAGAGCACCACCATGGGCATCTCGAACACGAGCCCGAATGCCAGGAGCAACCTGGTTGCAAAGGAGAAATACTGCTTCACGGAGGGAAGTGCCTGGATATCCTCGGTGGCAAAGCTCATGAAGAATTTGAATCCATAGGGAAATACGATGAGGTATCCGAAAAGGGCGCCAAGGATAAAGAGGATGCTGGAAGACGCCACAAAGGGGACAAGGTACCGTTTTTCGTTTTGGTAGAGCGCAGGGACCAGGAACATCCACACCTCGTAGAAGATGACCGGTATGGCCACTATGATGCCGGCAACGAGGGATACCTTGATATAGGTAATAAACATCTCGGGAAGATTGGTGAAGATGAGTCTGCTGTCTGGAGGAAGGACTTTTGTCAAGGGAAGTATGAGAAAGGAGAAGAGCTGTTTGGAGAAGGCATAGGAGATCGCGAAACCCACGCCAATGGCGATGGCGCACACGATCAACCTCTTCCGAAGTTCCTCTAAGTGAGCCAGGAATGGCTGCTTCTCATCCATCAGTGTCTTTTTTCTCTGAGGTGCTCCTTAGCTCGCCCTTTCCTTGATCCTCAGGGGCGTTTTGTGTTTTGACCTCTGTTTCGTCAGTTTGTTCCGAGCTATGCGTTATTATCCCGCTCACTGAATCGACTATGTCCTCTTCCATCCCCTTTAGCTCATCCTCGATGTCGAGATTTGCCTTGATATCGGAGGTGGCCTTTCTAAATTCGGCCATTCCCTTGCCAAGGGCCCTGGCGAGGTCGGGTAGTTTCTTTGGCCCGATGAAAATCAAGGCGATCACAAAGATAACGATTAATTCAGGCATGCCGATGCCGAACATAGGAGCCCTCCTTTTACAGTCCGCTCACCGTTACCTCCTTTACGAGAAGAGAGGGAGCCCCGATTCTCCCGAGAAATCTAAGGTCATCCCCCACCTCCTCTACGGCGGAAAACAGATCATAGATCGTGCCGGAGATGGTTACGCCCTTTACGGGAAATGCGTCCTTCCCCTGTTGGATCCTCATCCCGGATGCACCCAAGGAGAACTCCCCTGACATCGGATCAATCGTATGAGCGCCCATAACCTCTGTTATGAAAAGTCCGTCATCCATCTTACTCAGGAGCTGTTCAGGCGATGAGGGGCCGGCACCTATAAAAAGGTTGGATACAGATGTCGTGGGGGGGGATGCGATCCGGGGCCTAAAGGAGTTACCCGTTGGCTCAGCGCCCATCTTTTTCGACCAGTATGCATCGAACAGATATGAGGTCAAAGCCCCATCCTTTACCAGTATGGTCCTTGCCTGGGGATCTCCCTCGTCATCAAAGGGTGCGCTGCCCATACCCCTAACAAAGAGCCCATCGTCAATGAGCTGTATCCTCGGGGAGGCGACTGTCTCATTGATCCTACCCTTGAGAAGGGATTTACTCTTGTACACATTCTCACCAAAGAAGGATGATGCCCAGGCGCCGAGCATATCGGTGACTACCCTGTTTTCCAAGACCGCGGGAAACCTGCCCGTCGAGATCTGGCGACCGCCCAGCATCTGTATGCTTCTCTTAGCCGCGCTGAGCCCTATCCTTACTGGATCGAGGTCGGCATAGAACCTGGCGTTACCGAGGTCCCAACCCATCTCGGATGAGCCGTTGCCCTCAGCGAGGACCATGATCGACATCGTGCAACTGGTTTCTTCCCGTTCGAGATCCAATCCCCTGGAGTTCATCAATGAGACGTGATGGGTTACCTCCTCGTACTCAGCCTTCCTGGCCTTTTTTATGCGGCGGTCTGAGCTGAGGGCGCTGTGCTCCATCTCCTTGACATGAGCTATCTTGTCATTATCGCGTATCGTCTCGAGGCTCCGGTCAAAGAGATCCAGATTCGGCGGCTCTAATCTCGCCCCTGCATGAAAAGAAGAGTGTGGATCCGCATCGGTCTGGCTTGCCGACTCAATCGCTCGATCCGCGAGGCCGTGGAGTCCATCGGGAGTTGGTCCGAAGAGATAGGCAAACCCCAATCTACCCTGTGTAAGGACCCTGAGCGCGAGCCCTATCTCCCTGGATGAGCGGAAATAATCGAGGTTGCTGTCCTTTATGCCGATGGATACTACCTTTTTCCGAGACAGGAATATCTCGAACTCAATGTCCCGTGTTCTGCTCAAGCGATCGGAAATAACTTGTAGTACCGTTTTCTTTTCCATTATAGATCCAGGATCATGGCAATCTCATCGCAGTCTGGGAATTTCGGGCAATGAATGCAATCGGCCCAGATCTTATGGGGCAGTTGTGATTTTTCTATCTCCCTAAAACCAAAGCGCGAGAAGAATTTCCTTGCCAAGGTTAGTATGAATACCCTTGAGAGACCGAGTTCGACCGCTTCTGCCAGGCAAGCTTCGACGAGCTTGGAACCGAGGCCTCTTCCCTGCGCTTCCTCAACAACAGCGAGGGAGCGTATCTCCCCTAAATCCTCCCATGATATGCATAAGGTGCATGTCCCGAACAACATACCATCCTCGCCTTCTTCCGCCACGTAGAAATCACGAAGGTGATCGTAAAGCTCGTAGAGAGAACGGGGCAATAAGAGAGCCTGGTTCGCATAATGGGAAAGGATCTTATGGATGGATTTCACATCTTTTATTTTTGCCTTCCTGATAAGAGGCATGCCCGGCTGTTGGTTATTCATTTTTCGTTGCTCTTTTAAGATCGATCACTGTCGGTTTATTACTCGCTGTGGGGGTACACGATAAAGGGTTTGAAACCCTCCTTTTCGCTCAAGGTTGCAGCAAGATTTTTTGCCTGCTCAGCAGTATGAAATGGTCCACAACGAACTCGATAATATACCGCTCCATTGATAAGGGTTTTATAGGAATATGCAGGATACCCGGCTTTGATTAATCTCTCAACCATCTGTTCGGTTCTTCTCTTATCGTTGAGTGACGCAACTTGCACACTATAGTTGCCGTGCTTGTCCTGTGCCTCTTGCGCCGTTTCCATCTTTTTTGGAGGATTGGGCGGTTCCTTACGAGGTGCTTGAGGAGAGAGATCATTTCGTGCCGCCCGTTTAGTATCGGTTAGCCGGTCATAGAAGGTAAGCTCTTCTTCCTTCATAAGCGGGACAGGATTGGCCTTGCTGACCTGCTTATCACTGGCTGCCTTCCCCTTAAAACCCCAGAATCCCTCCATACTATCAGGTAGAAACCCCCTGCCCACCATAATGCCTAGGGCAAATACCCAGATAAGGATAAAAATACATCCAATACCCGAGAAAAGCAGAGAGGTCAAAGAGAATTGAAGGACGTATCCCTTTTTTGGCTTTTCCGGGACCGATTTCTTGTTCGCCATCGTCTCCAGCCTACATCGATTCAGGGGAATGTACCCCGAGGAGGCTGAGGCCATTTTTCAGTACGATCTTCACAGCGCCGGCCAAGGCAAGCCTCGCCTTGCTCATGTCTTTATTCTTGGTGATAATTCTGTGGCGATTGTAGTATCGGTGAAAGCCGCTTGCCACATCCGTGAGGTAATAGGTCAGCCGGTGGGGCTCCAAGGCAGCGGCTGCCTCTTCGATGAGGGAGGGGAAATCGGCTATCTTCCGTATGAGCGCTGTCTCCTCATCGAGCACAAGTCTTTTAAGAAACGGGCCTGGATCCTGGGGAAGACAGAGGTCCCGTTCCGCCGCCTTTTGAAAAATGCTACAGATCCTGGCATGGGCATATTGAACGTAATATACAGGGTTCTCGCTGTCTTTTCTCTTTACCAAGTCTATATCGAAATCGAGAGGTGAGGTATGGTCTTTCGTCAGAAATACGAACCGTACCGCATCAACACCCACCTCATCTACGAGCTCTTGAAGGGTCACATATCTGCCTGACCTCTTAGACATCTTTACCTCGGCTCCGTCCTCCCAGAGCTTCACCAACTGTATCAAAAGCACCTCGAGCCAGCCGGCCGGTATTCCCTCAGCCATGAGCGCGGCCTTGACCCTGTTTACATAGCCGTGATGATCCGCTCCCCAGATATTGATCACCTTGTTGAAGCCCCTTTCCCACTTATCGAGGTGGTAGGCGATATCAGTAGCGAAATAGGTGAATTCCCCATTCTTTTTTCGGAGCACCCTATCCTTGTCGTCACCGAACAAAGAGGTCTTTACCCATACTGCCCCATCGGCTTCATAGAGCATGCCCTTGTTCTCGAGCAGTTGGAGCATCTGATCGATCTTGCCTGACGCGTAGAGGCTGCTCTCCTTGAACCAGAGATCAAAGGAGACCCTGAAGTTCTCCAGGCATTCCTGAATTTCTTTCAGCATTCGTTCATTGCCGAGCTCAGATAACAATGCCACTGCCTCACGTGTGTCGAGCCCATCCAAACCATGCTCATTGGCCAGATCCAGTGCCAACTCCTGAATATACTCACCCTGGTATCCATCAGGGGGGAAAGGGTAGGACGGATCTGAATGCTGCCTCCACCTGCTGTAAATGGATTCCCCGAGCAGGGTAATCTGTTTGCCCCCGTCGTTTATGTAGAATTCGCCGCTTACCGAATAGCCGCTGAACTCTAAGAGGCGGCACAGTGAATCCCCCAATGCCGCGCCACGGCCGTGGCCGAGGTGGATAGGGCCGGTCGGATTGGCGCTCACGAACTCCACCATGATCTTCTCGTTCCTTCCAAGCCGGTTTCTGCCGTAATCATCCCCGAGCCCCAGTATCTGTGAGAGCTGGTTATGCCATTGCTCGGTTGCCACGAAGAAATTGATAAACCCGGCGCCTCCTATCTCCGCCCGCGCAATCAAGAGGTCGCCATCTACCAGGTGAGCGATAATCGTTTCCGCGATATTCCTGGGGTTCATCCTCTGTTCGCTGGCCATGGTCATGGCAAGATTCGTGGCGAAATCCCCGTGATCCGGATTGTTGGGGATCTCGATCACAAATCCAGGCATGGGAATCTCCTTCAGGTAGCCCTGCCTGAAACAGAGATCCACGGTATCGGTAAGGATTGCGGCGATCTTTTTCTTCATCCCGTGATTATCTATATAAAAATTTCTTTTTTGAGTCCCGCGTGCGGGACATTGTATAAAATCGGGAAGCGATTTTATTATCTGTGAAAATAGCGGATAACGGATGCAATATCAAGTACTATGTCGGTTCTATTCATCTGTAATAGAAAGCAGTTCCTCTCATAATTGCCGGGAATGGTGGCTCCTGGCTCCGGGCGCCAGGCAATCCCTCTCGGCTATTCCGCATGGTACCTTTTTCCCGTGAGCTTGATGAGAATCGGAAGCATTTGACATTTGTGTGAGATTCGGGCACGTATATCTCTATGACCATTGCATGATGAGTATTGAAACGCAAGGGTCGGTCGTCGGCTAGCATAGGCGGCGTAAGGTATACGGCATAGGGCTCAAGGCTCATCTTTCTTTACCCTTCGGCCTGTGCCTTTCGCCTTGTGCCTTTTCCGGGATATAGGCATGCACATTCAGCTCAAGGGCCAGATCGAACGGATCACGTACACCAACGAGGAGAACGGGTACACCGTTGCCAAGATGAAGGTAGGTGGGCGGGGTAGACTCGTGACCGTGGTTGGGAACCTGATCGCGCCGATCCCTGGAGAGGTGATTGAGATGTCAGGGGAGTGGATCAATCACCCCCGGTATGGAGAGCAGTTCAGGGTCGTTCACTACAGGTCTCTGGAGCCTGCTTCCGTGTACGGCATAGAGAGGTACCTCGGCTCCGGCCTCATAAAGGGCATTGGCCCTGTTATGGCGCGGCGGATTGTTGAAAAATTCGGGGAGAAGACCCTCGAGATCATTGAACGCCAAATCGAGAGGCTCACTGAGGTGGAGGGCATCGGGGAGGTGCGGATCAGGTTGATCAGGAAGGCCTGGGAAGATCAAAAGGAGATACGGGACGTAATGATATTTCTCCAGAGCCATGGCGTGGGCTCGGGATTCGCCACCAAGATATTCAAACAATACGGGAGCCGATCAATAGCGGTGGTCAAGGAGAATCCTTACCGTCTCGCCACGGATGTATTCGGCATCGGATTTCTTACTGCAGATACGATCGCAGAGAGGTTGGGGTTTTCCAAGGACTCGGGGATTCGGGTGGAGGCTGGAATCCTGTATGTGCTTTCCAGGGTTGCTGATGAGGGCCATGTCTATTACCCCTATGAGTTCCTTATCCAGAAGTGTGAGGAGATCCTCGGTGTTGACCGAGACCTTGTGGTCGGAGCGGTTGAGAGAATCGCAGATGACAAGATGATCGTTATCGAGGAGATTATGGAGGATGATGGGGGATGTGATACCGTGAACAGGGGAGTCTACCTTGCCCGGTTTCATCATGCAGAGAAGGACATAGCAGCCAGGTTAAAGACCCTCATGGAGTCAGCGAAATCCGCTCCGCTGATCGATCTGACCAAGGCTATCGAAAGGGTGCAGGGACAGCTTTCCATCTCCCTTGCCCAGCGCCAGATAGAGGCCGTACGAGGTGCAGTCGACAACAAGCTCATGATCATTACGGGCGGGCCCGGCACCGGCAAGACCACCATCATCAATGCCGTCATCAAGGCATTCTCGAATCTCGGCGTGAGGATACTGCTCGCTGCCCCCACAGGAAGGGCTGCGAAGAGGATGAGCGAGGCTACCGGCCATGAGGCTAAGACCATTCACCGGATGCTTAACTACAGCATCCAGAAGGGAGGATTCCAGAAAAACGAATTGAATCCTTTGGACTGTGACCTGATGATTATCGATGAGGCCTCCATGATCGATACGATCCTGATGTACCACCTCTTGAGGGCGATTCCGGCTCACGCCACCCTTATCCTGGTGGGTGATGTAGATCAGCTCCCCTCAGTCGGGGCCGGGAACGTGCTCAAGGATTGCATCAATTCCGGCAGGATTAGGGTGATCGAGCTGAATGAGATCTTCCGTCAAGCCAGGGAGAGCCTGATTATCGTGAATGCCCACAAAATCAATCACGGCATGCTGCCATCGCTCAAGCCGCCCGGGGAAGGGCTGGGCGATTTTTATTTCATCGAGCAGGCCGATCCGGGGGAGGTGCAGAGGATTATCGTCGAGCTGGTGAAGGATCGAGTTCCCCGGCGCTTCGGGTTTGATCAGATTGACGATATCCAGGTGCTTACCCCCATGCACAAGGGGGAGGCGGGGGTAAGCGCCTTGAATGTGGAATTGCAAAAGGCGCTGAATACGGCTGAGCCTTCTATCACACGAGGTGGGTGGACCTTCAAGCTTGAAGACAAGGTCATGCAGGTCAAGAATAACTACGATAAGGAGGTTTTTAACGGTGATATCGGGAGGATACGGCGCATTGATTCCATCAACCAGGAGGTGATCATCTGTTTCGATGATCGTGATATTCACTATGACTATGCAGACCTGGATGAGATTGTCCTGGCCTACGCGGTGTCCGTGCACAAATCACAGGGGTCCGAGTACCCGGCAGTGATCATGCCCATCCTCACCCAGCACTATGTGCTCTTGCAGCGGAATCTCATCTATACAGCGGTGACCAGGGGGAGAGAGCTGGTAGTATTGGTCGGCACTGCGAAGGCATTGGCTATAGGCGTTAAGAACGATAGGACCCAGAAACGGTATACCTACCTTGAGGGCAGGCTGCGCCGGCCATCCCTATGATGAAATACTCCCTTAGCTCGCTGGCATCCTTTGCTTCCGCGACGGAATACTAGTCCAGATCCAGCTTTGCTTTACACCGATTACAGGTTGCAGCGCCCCTCCGCTGAATTCCTCGGCCGTGCTCTTCTATGTGTTGAGGCTCTCATCCGGCAAGGGTTTTCTAAGATTGAGCATATCCCACAGTTCCTGTGTAACAGGAGTATCGATCCCTAACCGTTTACCCAGACGGAGAATGGTGCCTCCGAATAGGTCGCGTTCATCTAATCTATTCATAGACTCGAAGTCGAGCTGGAATGAGGTTTTTGTTTCATAGGGGAAGCTGTTGCCCTTCTGATAGGAGTCGGCGATGATCGTCTCCGGCAACGCAACCCCCATCTTCTCAGAAAGCTGGACGATCTCCTCCATCACAGAGAGGACATACCTGCTCAAGGTGCTCGATTCTCTAACTTGGCCTATCGTTTTATCGAAAGCGGCTGTCACCATGCCAAAGGGAGAAATAAAGATATACTTCCCCCAGATCTCAGGAGAGACATCCTCAAACCATTCATATGTGATCGCGCTCGCGTTGAAAAGATCGAAGAGTTGGTTTGGAGCCGGCCCAGGTACGTGGGGGTCAGCACCGAGGAGGATCTTACATGCCCCACCTTTTTGGGTTACCTTCCCGTATGTTTCAATTTGACTGCTCATATAGACGCAAGCGGGTAAAACCCGGGCAGTATGGAGTTCTTCTCGTATCCTCTCGTAGACATCGATCCCGTTCAGTAAAGGTGCCAGTAACGCGGACCCTGAGACTTTATGGCAAAGCTGTGAGACTACATTTCGCAGATCATAGGATTTGACGCACAGCAAACAGATATCAAGAACCGGCAGTTCCTCAATGCGATCAGTGGCGAACGTCGGGTGGCAAACCCATTCTCCTTCTGTTGCCGTGCTGACATGGAGACCGTTCTTACGGATCTCATCCAGATGGTTGCCCCTTGCTACAAAAGAGATGTTGGCGCCTGGCATTGAGGTTTGTTTACAGATCTTCCCCCCGAAATATCCTCCAACGCCTCCTAGGCCGATAATCCCGATATTCATGTGCATTACCCCCTCGCATTATCACAGGAAACAATTGCAACGCAGGGATTCAGGTATGTGCTGCCGCATCACCGGAAGCCCCCGACGATCCTTTCCGGGTTTCCGGAAACCCGGAAAGGACTGCTTTCAATAGGTTATCAAGCTCTCGAATATTTTCTAAAATCTCTTGCGGCGCCCTGCCCTTCAGACATAGATTTCTGATGATGAGAAGAAGC
>CAYPNL010000322.1:0-1606 GCA_964412045.1 uncultured Desulfobacteraceae bacterium | reverse complement strand
CTGGCGGGTTTTTGTCACGATGAGAAAATTGTGAAAGAAGCTATCGAAAACAAAGAAAGAATCAAATCAGGGCAGAGCGACACGTTAATGGCGGAGGGGATCTCTCGTCTGTCGCCGTGGCCCTTTTTTGATGAAGATGAGATTCAAGCGGCTGCTTCGGTGTTGCGTTCCGGCAAAGTGAACCAGTGGACAGGCGAAGAGGTGGAGAAATTTCAGCAGGAATTTGCTGCTTTCTGTGGGGTGAAACACGGAATTGCCCTGACCAACGGTTCGGTTGCGCTGGAGCTAGCCCTGAAAGCTCTAGGAATCGGACCCGGTGCTGAGGTTGTCGTCACCCCACGAACCTTCATCGCCTCGGCGAGCTGTGTTGTGCTTCAGGGAGCGATCCCTGTTTTCGCAGACGTGGACCGTGATAGCCAAAACATCCATGTTGAATCGATACGAAAAGTTCTATCTTCCAGAACAAGAGCTATCATTGCTGTTCACCTGGCAGGTTGGCCCTGTAACATGGAACCCATTCTGGAGCTTGCTCGGGAATATGAAATCAAGGTAATCGAAGACTGTGCTCAGGCTCATGGAGCGCGCTATCGTGGGAAACCGGTGGGCTCTTTCGGTCATATGGCAGCTTTTTCCTTTTGTCAGGACAAAATCATGACGACCGGGGGCGAAGGAGGTATGCTCTTGACCGATGACGATGAGTTATGGGCGCATTGTTGGTCGTATAAAGATCACGGCAAAAGCTATGAAAGCGTTTTTCGCAAGGAGCATCCGCCCGGCTTTAGGTGGGTGCACGATGCCTTCGGGACGAACTGGCGCATGACCGAGATGCAGGCGGCCATAGGCCGGATTCAATTAACGAAGCTTCCCAAGTGGCTTTCCTTGCGAAAAAGAAATGCTGATATCCTCACACAATCCTTTTCACATATCCCTGCTTTGAGAGTTACCAGACCCCATGATTATATTGAACATGCCTACTATAAATACTATGTTTTTATCCGGCCTGAATATTTGAAGGATGACTGGAATCGAGATCGTATTATAGAGAGCCTGATTGAGAGGGGAATACCCTGCTTCAGCGGGAGTTGCAGCGAGGTCTATTTAGAAAAAGCCTTTGACGGTAACGGCCTGCGGCCGGCTGAGCGCCTGCCCGTGGCCAAAGAACTCGGCGAAACAAGCCTAATGTTCTTGGTTCACCCCACGCTGACGAAAGAGGATATGGAGGAAATAGCGGATGCGGTTGAGCAAGTGATGGCAGAGGCCAGCCTATAAGTATTTTTACCCATTTCAACTCAAGGTTTATTCGCCGTTTTTGTGGCGTGGTTTATTCGCCGTCAGTCTTGTCCGCCGTTTTTGTGGCGGGCGGTTTTGCTTAATTCTTCAACTCCTTTTACCCATTTCTGGTAATACCAGTTTTGGGTAATACTAGGTTCCCAAATCATCACTCCAATTACCGATTTCGGCCCAAGGCCGTTCTCGGTAAATCCTCCTGACGCCCTTTTATATATCCGGCAGAGAATTAGAACCTTATCCGGATGATCCCAGGGGAGAAAGTTGTCTGATAGTAGGCCAGGGATTAGATTTCAGATGGATGCATGTCCTGTGCGGC
>CAYPNL010000321.1:0-12130 GCA_964412045.1 uncultured Desulfobacteraceae bacterium | reverse complement strand
TTAAGCGATGGGCGCTGGGTTCGAACCTATCTCGAGAACGAGGATTACGGCCTGAAGATCTACCTGCTCAACAACGAGAACAGGGTGCTCAGGGACCTGAGGATCCCGACACAGTTGCTCTACCAGATCGAGAGGGTCGAGCTTGCATTGCAGGGCTCGCTGGATGATCTGCCCACCTTCGAGAGCCGTATTTATCCTGCGGATCGCTTCTTCCGGGCACTCAACTCCTTGCCCGATGAGGATCTCGGAAGCGTGATTTCACAGCCAGAGAAGCTCTTGGGCATAGCCGGTCGCATCGTGAGGGTCGGCATCTCGGATGAGGCCGTATCCGGGTATATCGAGCTCGGCTTTGAGATTGAGAACGGCATGAGGAGAAAGGTGATTTTGCTCAAGGGCCGTGAGTGGGCCGTGTGGATACTGCGATCGTACCTCGAGAAGATGTACCCGGATACGCAGAAAAGTGCAGACAGCGAGGAGATCGGGGATTAGGGATGACAGGCACTATCATCCTCATACGGATTTTTCGGGCTGCGTTCTACGGAACGCTAGCTGTGATCAGCGTAGCGGCGCTCATTGGCGTCGGGATATTTTTTATCGCGATACAGGATCTACCGCGTGTGCCTGAACCATTGAGCCGGATCATTGAGACTCCGCCTACAGAGATCTTCGCTGCCACCGGTGAACGGCTCATGGTCATGGGCGGTCGTGAGGTTATCCCGTTAAGCGAGGTTTCCACCCACTTTATCCAGGCCATTCTTGCCACGGAGGATCATCGGTTCTGGGAACACCACGGGGTGGATAAGGCGCGCACCCTAAAGGCGCTCTGGGTAACCCTCTTCAGACCCGGAAGGATAGAAGGGGCATCGACCATCACCCAGCAACTCTCCAAGAACCTTTTCTTCAGCTTTAAGCGCAGTTATATGAGAAAGCTTCGCGAGCTGTTGGTGGCCATTCAGATCGAGTCACAATACAGCAAGGCAGAGATACTTGAGGCTTATTTAAATCAGGTCTCTATGGGGGTCGGGGCAAACGGGGTTGAGCAGGCGGCACGAACCTTTTTCGGAAGGCCGGCCTCTGAGTTAACCTTGGCACAAGCAGCGCTTTTGGCAGGTCTTCCGAAATCGCCGACGCGCTATAATCCCTACCTTCACCTCGATCGCGCAAAGAAACGCCAGCAGGTGGTCCTGTCGCGAATGGAGGCTGTGGGCTACATCACCCATGATCAGGCGCAGAGCTCGTTTCAAGATGAGCTGACCCTTCAACCTCCTTCAAGGGCTGCGCGTACGGGCAGCTATTTCCTGGATTTGGTGATCAATGGCCTTGAGGAGCAATACGGGCCGGAGGTTGTCTACCATGGTGGGTTGAAGGTGACTACCACTATTGATCCCCAGCTCCAGTCCATAGCTGAAGAGTCCCTCCGGGGTGGATTGTCTGGGCTTGACAGGATGCTCGGAATCGATGAGAGGGTTGATCGCAGCCTTGGAAGCGAGGCTGTCTGTCCCCAGGGCGCCTTGGTTGCCGTGGAGACCAACTCAGGGGCGGTAAAGGCTATGGTGGGGGGGAGAAGCTACGTGGAAACGGAATACAACCGCGCCATAAAGAGCAATCGATTGCCGGGATCAAGCTTCAAGCCATTTCTCTACTACACTGCCTTTGAGAAGCTAGGGCTCAATCCCACGACGGTTTATGTTGATAGACCGGTGAGTATACCGGTCAAGGGAGCCCCGGACTGGGAACCGAATAACTTCGGGCTCATCTATGAAGGTCCTATGATCTTGAAACAGGCCCTCATGAAGTCCGTAAACTCCATTGCCGCGCAACTGGTGGAACGAACCGGACCAAAGGACGTCATCGCCACTGCTCACCGCTGCGGGATTACAAGCAAACTGGATCCCGTCTATTCCGTGGCTCTGGGAACCTCGGGCGTGAGCCCCCTGGAGATGGCCTCTGCGTTTGCATGCTTCGCAAATGGCGGCATCAGGCATGAGCCCTTCTGGATCTGGAGGGTTGAAGATGCACTAGGCCGGGTTCTCGAGGAACATATTATCAGCGGTGAGCAGGCCTTGGATGAGAGCATCACCTATCAACTGGTCGATCTTATGCGTAGCGTGGTGGATGCGGGTACAGGATCTGTGATCAGGCGTATGGGCTTTACCTTGCCTGCAGCCGGGAAGACCGGTACCACCGATGGGTACTACGACGCCTGGTTTACGGGGTTCACTCCCACGCTATGCACGTCGGTTTGGGTTGGGTATGACCGGGGGCAGGGACTAAGAGATACCCGAGGAACAGGGATCACCGGAGCACGGGCGGCTGCACCCATATGGGCTGATTTCATGCGCAAGGCCACTGAGGGTGATCCTCCCAGGGAGTTCATGATCCCCTCCGATATCCACTTTAAGATGGTTGATCCTATCACCGGCATGGAGGCAACCACGTACACCCCTCATCCAACAAGGGTGGCTTTGAGGCAAGGCCAGGAGATTCAGGAGTATACGATGGGGGAAGAGGGGCTCAGCAATCCGGAGGCGGGTGCGATGCCATCGTATGGTTTAGAATTTTGAGGACTCTATGGTGTCCATATTGAGACATTTTATCCTTCGAACCTGGGCCACGGTGCTGGTCGGCGGGGTCCTGTCTCTGCTGGTTCTGCCGCCCATCAATTCCCTTATTGGGCTTGAATGGGCGCTCGTGCCGGTTGTGGTGATCTTTTCCGTTGTCTTCATAGTGGCCGGGTGGTTATCGAATCGGGTGGGAGTGAGTGCCCTTGCGCGGCTGGTTGGAGAAGCTACGAAATGGGAAAGGTCTGGACTGCTCAGATCGGCTGAAAAGACCTATAAAAGGGCTCTCGCAGTGCTGGACAGCTTCCTGCTCTCACCTCTCGTCAAGCGGCGGGAGTCGGCCTATCTCGCTTCGCGCATGGCCCGTTTTTACCTCGCGAGGGCCGATAAGACCCGCGGCTCGGAGGCATTCATCACTGCTTACCTCCAGTACCACCCCGAAGATAGTGAGGTAGCGGAGGACTGGCTACGGCAGGTCGAGATACTCGGGGATCTCAAAAGGGACTACTATGAACTCGCGAGCCGCATCGGTGATGCACAGGCAGAGAACACCAGTGTCCAGCATCTGCTCGCTCGGCTGTATCTGGCGGCGCATCGAACGGATTTTCCCGCTCTTCAGACCTACCGATATATGCTCAATGTGGGGGGCGCATTGGCGGATGACATCGTTCGCGATCTCGCGGTGCTCTTCATTCGGGAGGGGCGTGCCGATGAATGGGCGCTTACGGTATACCTCCAGGCCTTGCAGCACGGAGGTGAAAGACCCCTGCTTGTAAAGGGCATAGCGGCATGTGTATATTGGTTAGGCGAGAACGAACGCATGAGGAAGCTATTGCGGCAAGCGCGGCGTGTATTAGAGGACTTTGATAAAGAGAGCTTAGAGGAGATGAGGGCGGGGTTCACTCCGCCGAACGTTGAGCCCGGTTTGGTGAGTCTCCCGCGCAGAACGGAGGTGGGAAGCGCTCTCAAAAAAGCGAGCACGCATGTTGGCCTGGCACTTTTGAGGCTCTCCAAATTCCTCGCCGTTAGCATGTGGAGGAACATAAGGGCCCTGTTTTATGGAATAAAGCGTTCCAAAAGATCGCAGCTTGTTCTTGGGTGGTCCCTAACAGCCGTTTTGATAATTGCGGTGGTGGTTTTGGCAGTCAGCACCGTGGGCCATCTCATAAAAACGCGAAAAGGGCCGCCGGAAAAAAAGGAGATCGCCGAGGAGGTAATTACCGACCCATTCACCATACAGGTCGCTGCATACTTAAAACCGGAGGATGCTCAGGGATATGTGACTTACCTGAAGAAGCGCGGATTAGACGCCTACTGGAGAAAGCAAGAGGGCACCAAGAAGACTTACTACCAGGTAAGGGTCTCTCATTTCACTGACAAGGCTTCTGCAAGGACCTATGGTGTGTCTTTGAAGGCGCAGGGGATCATCGAGGATTTCTATGTCGCCAATTATGAGCGGCCATAGGTCGGCAGGAGGCTTCTCATTTCATAGAGAGGTTCCCAGGCTCTTAAAAGGCGGCAGGAGGAGAGAAAACAGAGAGAATCCATGAGTCAAAAGGATTACTATAAAAGCTTAGGCATTGAGGCCGATGCCAGGCAGCAGCAGATCAAGGATGCGTATCGGGAAATGGCGCTCAAATACCATCCTGATAGGAATAGGGATAATCCAGAAGCTGCTGAAATGATGAAGGAGATAAACGAGGCGTACGCGGTGCTCTCAGATCCCAATAAGAGGAGGGAGTACGACTCCTTGAGGCAGCAGTATGGGGATTTCGCCTATGATCGATTTAGACGGGGCTACTCAGAGCAGGATATCTTCAGGGGTTCCGACATCAATCAGATCTTTGAAGAACTGGCCCGCTCATTTGGGCTCAAGGGATTTGATGCGATCTTCAGGGAGTTCTATGGTACTGAGTACCGAAGCTTCGAATTTCATAGACAGGGATCCTTCGGCAGGGGATTCGTGTACTTCGCGCCCATGGGCAGGAGGCATCCCCACCCTCAGCAAGGTTCGGGAGAGCGACTATACGGTATGCCAGGCCTGCCTATGGGCGGAATCATAGGCAAGGCGGCCAGATACCTCTTGAAGAGGGTATTGGCGGTGGAGTTGCCCGAGAGGGGAAAGGATCTGTATGATCAAATTACCATCGATCCGGCGCAAGCGCGGATGGGAGCGGAGATACGGTACTTCAATAGGGCAAGGTCCAAGGATTTGCAGATCAAGGTCCCTCCAGGCACACGAGATGGTCAGAAGATACGGTTGAGGGGGATGGGCGCAAACGGCAAGGGCGGCAAAGGATCAGGGGATCTTTATCTGAAAATTCGGGTGACCAGATCGCTCCTCCGGAGGATACGGGAGTTCCTTCAATAAAAAAGAGGGATTATTTTCGTCCCTATATGGTCTTCGCGCAAGGCTTTTATGCTACGTTCTCCTCCCAGTCTGGATACTATAGATACAGACAAGATCAATCTTTTAGGGGTCTGGGTTAAGCGGTCATAGGTTCAACGTTCCACGGTTCAGCGTTCATAGTTCCAGGGTTTTTTAACCTTGAACCCTTGAACCCAGGAAGCTGCATCAGGAACCTCTGATTTTCAAAGAGAATTCCCAGAACTTGACAAGCCTGAAAAATAAGATTGACATGGTAATAGAAATCATATATAAAACTTTACAATCAAAAGGAGTCTTTCCCGTGAAAAGAATAGGGTGGATACCGTTTCCGAGGTTTGGGTTTAGGTACCTGAGATACGGGTCTGCCCACCTCTGTCGAAGCATAGAAGAGTAAGCAACACGACGCCATGGGCAGACCCAAGGGGCTTGCCCATGGCCTACCTATATAAAGGGCCATGGGGTGAGATACCCATGGCCCTTGTTTTATGGAGTGAGAAAAAAACCGAACGCTTGAAGTAAGGCTCCTGAAAAGGCAGGCAGATATGGCCGGCAAGGCGAGAAACATATACGAGAAGATCCTCTCAGCGCATCTTTTGGAGGGAGCTCTTGGTCCCGGAGAAGAGATCGGGATAAGGATAGATCAGACGCTGACCCAAGACGCTACAGGGACCCTGGCTTCCCTTCAGCTTGAGGCGCTCCATGTCGCCAGGGTAAGCCCTGAGCTTTCTATCAGCTATGTGGACCACAATACCGCTCAGCAGGGTTTTGAAAACGCAGATGACCATACATACCTTGCAACAGTAGCCTCACGGTACGGCATCCTCTTTTCGAAGCCAGGTAACGGCATATGTCACCAGGTGCATCTTGAGAGATTCGCCTGTCCGGGTAAAACCCTGGTCGGCTCGGATAGCCATACACCCACGGCAGGGGCACTGGGCTGCCTCGCGATCGGCGCTGGTGGACTTGATGTGGCATTGGCAATGGCGGGCAAGCCCTTTTATTGTACCGTGCCGCGGGTAATCAGAATAGAGCTTACGGGGCGCCTCAGGCCCTATGTTGCTGCGAAGGATATTATCCTCCATATCGTAGGGGTTATGACCACGAAAGGCAATGTGGGCTTTGCAATCGAGTATGCAGGCGATGCCCTTGAGCGGCTCACCGTCCCCATGCGGGCTACCATGGCCAATATGGGCGCGGAAACAGGGGTTACCACCTCGATTTTTCCGAGCGATGGAAGAGCACGGGAGTTCTTGAAAAAGCAATCAAGAGAAGAGGACTGGAGGGAACTTACAGCGGATGAAGGCGCGGAGTATGAAAGGACACTACGGGTTAATCTTGAGGAACTGGAGCCTTTGGCGGCTAGGCCTCATTCCCCGGATAACATTGATCTGGTCGAAAACGTAAAGGGCATACGGATTGATCAGGTATGCATCGGAAGCTGCACCAATTCTTCCTATGAGGATCTGATGATAGCCGCGGCAATCCTGAGAGGAAAAAAGGTTCACCCAGGAGTAAGCCTCATCGTGGCCCCTGGCTCGCGACAGGTTCTGGAGATGATTTCAGAGAATGGGGCCTTATCGGAACTCATCAAATCCGGGGCCCGGATCGCGGAGTCGGCCTGTGGATTTTGCATCGGCGCAACCCATGCCCCACCCAGCAGAGGGGTGAGCCTGAGAACGAGCAACAGGAATTTTCGTGGGAGATCCGGCACAGCGGACGCCGAGGTGTATCTTGTAAGCCCGATCGTTGCCGCGATATCAGCGCTCCAGGGGGAGATTGCAAGCCCTGCCGGCCTTCAGATGCCGCTCATTGCCCCTCCGGAAAGCTACCCTATTGACGACAGCATGATCCTCAAGCCGCGGTACGAGGGCGAGCCTAGAAAGGGTCCAAACATACGAGAACTACCGAGACTGGAGGAATTGCCCCGGGAGATCCACGGCATTGTCGCCATAAAGGTCGGTGATGCAGTTACTACCGATCACATCATGCCCGCGGGTTCGCGATTAAAATTCCGCTCAAATATCGAGACATACGCGAGCTTTGCCTTTGAGGGATTGGATACATTGTTTGTGCAGCGGGCGATACAGAACAGGGAAAAGAAACTCGCAAACATCATTATAGCGGGCGTGAGCTATGGCCAGGGCTCCTCAAGGGAACATGCTGCCCTCTGCCCCAGCTATCTCGGCGTGAAGGTGGTAGTGGCGAAATCGATAGAGAGGATTCATCGACAGAACCTCATCAACTTCGGCATCATGCCGCTTCTTTTCGAGCATGAGGGCGACTATGACCGGATCGAGGAGAATGATTCCCTTGAGATCCCTGAACTCCGGTCACAACTGGCCAACCGATCGTATATCGTGGCGGTCAATACAACAAAGGACGCCCGGTTGCGCCTGATGCACGATCTGAGCGAGAGGGAGGTTCAGGTGCTTTTGAAAGGAGGGAAACTGAATTACTATGCAGACTGAGTTGTCGCACAGAATAACACTCATACGGGGCGACGGTGTGGGTCCTGAGCTTGCTGAGGCGGCAAGGCGGTGCATCGATGCCCTGGGTGTCGGTCTTAGCTGGGATGTCGTTGATGCCGGCACTGAGGCAATGAAGAGGTACGGCACCCCTCTTCCGGATCAGGTGACGGCCTCGATTAAAAGGAATAAGGTGGCGCTCAAGGCGCCGGTCACCACCCCGCTGGGTTCGGGTTTCAGGAGCGTGAACGTGAGGCTCAGACAGGAACTCGATCTCTATGCGTGCCTCAGGCCCTGCAGGTACTACCCGGGGGTCAACTCATCCATGAAGAACCCTGAGTCGATCGATATCGTGGTGGTGAGGGAGAATACCGAAGACCTCTATGCGGGTATCGAGTTCGAGGAGAAACGGGACGAGACCAAGGGGATCATCGATGAGATACGGTCAGCAACGGGTAAAGGTATCAGGGCCGATTCCGCCCTCTCTATCAAGGCTATCTCCGCCTTTGGATCGGAGAGGATTGCGCGGTTTGCCTTTGAGTACGCGAGAGAGCACGGAAGAAGAAAAGTCACCGCGATCACGAAGTCAAACATCATGAAATACTCGGATGGTCTCTTTCAACGCGTGGCAGAAGAGGTGGCAAAGGGCTACCCAGAGATTGCATTCGAGCACAAACTCATAGACAATATGTGCATGCAGCTGGTCCAGAGGCCAGGGCTGTATGACGTGCTGGTGCTCCCCAACCTCTATGGGGATATCATATCAGATTTATGTGCGGGCCTTGTCGGCGGCCTGGGAGTAGCGCCCGGCGCGAACATCGGCGATACCTATGCAGTATTCGAGGCCACCCACGGTTCCGCACCCGCCTATAAAGGCATGAACAAGGTCGATCCGGCGGCGCTTATTTTAAGCGGGGTGCTCATGTTGCGCCATATTGAAGAACATGAGGCGGCAGAGCGTTTAGAGAAGGCACTTGCACAGGTGATCGCTGAGGGAGTGCATGTGACCTATGACCTAAAGCCGTTCCATGAACAGGCAAGCGCCGTTGGCACCCAGGAGATGGCAGAGGAGATTATAAACAAGATACGGAGGGGGTAATAATGGACGAGGAAACTTTAGTAAGGCTCGCTCAGATTTCTGAACGATCGAGCCTCATTGATGATGGACTGTATAAACAATATGATGTCAAACGAGGTCTCAGGAATGAGAATGGGACCGGGGTCCTGGTTGGCCTCACCCATATCGGGGATGTGATCGGCTATGAGAGGGTAGATGGTGCAGCAAAGCCCGTCCAAGGGAAGCTCCTGTATCGGGGCATTGATTTGAGGGACATTGTCAGGGGCTTCCAAGAGGAGGAAAGGCCTGGGTTTGATGAGGCGGTATTTCTCCTTCTCTTTGGGCAGCTTCCGACCAAGGGCGAGCTTGATCTTTTCTCCAGCTCCCTGGCCCAATTACGGGATCTTCCTGAAAATTTCACCGAGGATATGATCCTCAAGCTGAAGGGCAGGGATATCATGAATATGCTCGCCCGCTCTGTGCTGGCTCTCTATACCCTGGATGAGAAGGCCGATTACCTCTCGACCCAAAATATCCTGGAGCAGAGCATTAACCTTATCGCGAAGTTCCCCACCATCATTGCCTATGCATACCACTCGATGCGTCACCGCTATCATCACAAGCCCCTGGCGATACGCTACCCAAAACAGCACCTGCACACTGCCGAGAATTTTCTTTACATGGTAAAGGGATCTAACAAGTACACGACCCTTGATGCGACAACGCTTGATATGGCCTTGGTACTCCATGTGGAACACGGAGGAGGCAATAACTCCAGCTTCACAACTCATGTGGTGAGCTCTTCAGGCACTGACACCTACTCAGCAATCGCAGCCGCAATCGGCTCCCTCAAGGGGCCACTCCACGGCGGCGCGAACTTAAAGGTGATGGGCATGTTGGATGAGGTAAAGGCAAACGTTGGCGACTGGAAAGACGAGGAGGAAGTCCGGCGCTATTTGATGAAGATCATGAAGGGCGATGCCTTTGACGGGTCGGGGAAGATCTACGGCTTGGGCCATGCTGTCTATACCTTATCGGACCCACGGGCCGTGATTCTAAAGGAACAGGCCCGGGAACTGGCCAAAGAAAAGGGCCGACTCGATGAGTTTGAATTATACACTGCCATTGAAAGGCTGGCGCCAAAAGTATTCTCGGAAATGAAAGGAAATGATATGGTAATTGCTCCGAACGTGGATTTCTATTCGGGTTTTGTTTATGATTGTTTGGGTATCCCACGAGAGGTGTACACGCCGTTATTCGCCATGGCGAGGATTGCGGGATGGTGCGCTCACAGGCTCGAAGAGCTGATAAGCTCGAGAAAGATCATCAGGCCCGCATACAGGAATGTAGTGGGAACCCGTTCCTATGTCCCTATAGTCCAGAGGAACGAGCAGCAGTGATGTTTCCTTGAAAGGGCATGAAGGGTGGTATTGAAGTGCCACGGGAGGCCACAGATTCCTCACGAGGTTATGCCAGGATGATTCTCGCTCCTACTGCTCTTCACGACCCTGCCCACGAGGTCATAGGGATGGGCCTCGGTGATCTGGACCGGGACAATCTCCCCCACGATGCCCGATCCCTTATTGATCAAGACCTGCCCATCCACATCCGGCGCCATGGTGGCAATCCTTCCGGTCAGCAGGAGATCCGTGTCCTGGCATGACCCCTCCACGAGCACGGGCAGGGTAGTGCCGATAAGCCCTTGATTGAGCTCCTTGCTGATCTCTGCCTGAATCTCCATGAGCTCCCGGACCCTGTGCTTAACGACCCTGTGGGGTATCGTCGTTTTTATTCTCGCTGCGTGGGTGCCCTTCTCTGGGCTGAACGGGAAGACGCCCAGCCGCTCGAATTTCATCTCTCTCACGAATTGGCAAAGCTCCTTGAATCGGCCTTCTGTCTCACCGGGGAAGCCTACCAGGAGTGTTGTCCTGAGCGCAATCCTTCCGGATCTTCGCCTGATCCGTTCTATCAATTGATACATTGATTCGTTCCCTAAAGGCCTCCTCATAAACCTCAAAATATCCTGATTCACATGCTGTATGGGTACATCGAGGTACGGACACAGGACTTCCTCGGCATCTATGAGATTAAGGAGCCGTTCCGTAATGTAATGGGGGTGAGCGTAGAGGATTCTCAGCCATTTCAGCCCTGCTATGGCGAGAAGACCCTCCAGTAAATCCTCGAGCGTGCCAGGTGGATCAAGGTCATGGCCGTAAGAGGTGGTGTCCTGGGCCACCAGATTGAGCTCGATTGTGCCACGTTCGACCATGGCCTTGGCCTCGATGAGGAGCGAGTCGATAGTCCTGCTTCGGTATGGTCCCCTGAGTGCGGGGATAATGCAGTAAGAACAGCGATGAGAGCATCCCTCGGCGATCTTAAGGTAGGCACTGTAGAACGGCGTGGTCTGAGCCCTGGGCTGGTTATGGTCGGCGAGAAAGAGCGGTCTGTCAATGAACATGACCGGGGTGTTGCCTTTCCTAGGTCTCATGAGCTCGAGCAACCTGTGAATTTGACCAGTACCAAGCCAGCCGTCAACCTCCGGGATTTCCCTGATGAGCTTCCGCCCGTATCGCTGCACAAAGCAGCCTGCAACGAGAAGGCGGCTCAGCCTGCCTTCTTGCTTGAGCCCAGCAAGATCGAGGATGGCATCGATGCTCTCCTCGGTAGCCGGCCTGATAAAGGCACAGGTATTCACGATCGCGATCTCGGCATCCGAGGGCTCATCGGTGATCTCGTATCCGTTGCCCCTGATGAGGCCAAGCATGAGCTCGCTGTCGACCAGGTTCTTGGCGCAGCCCAGGCTGATAAAAAACACCTTTGCCATACCGTTTTATCCTTTTGGAGGTGCGTGGTCTGCTAACACCACATGGATACGAAACACCTAGGCAAGGGGTTTATTCACCTGAGAAAACCACGTTCTCTGGGCGTGGATTCTTTACGAAACGAATCCCGGCCTTTGCTCGAGGCACAAGAGGCGCCGTTGGTGAGACCTATGGGCATGGGGTATCGTTCACTGTGCATGTTATTTGCCTTTTGAAAAGGGATGTCAGGCATGGTCCAGCGCGGCGTCCTTTCACGCGATCCGTCAGGTGCGAATCAGCCCCTATTTCTCCGCCAAAGCCGAGAGCATCTTGCCCACATCAAGCCGGTGGATAATATCAGAAAATGTCTCGCTCATCACTTGGTGGGCTTGAGTGAGCCCTGATACCCTGAGTTTTTCGCCTTCACCCTGATATCTCCAAACCGCGGTCCTCCCATCGGCAGAGATGGCGGCCTCGTAAATGATCCTGGCGGTCCACCTCGAGCCGATAAGATCCAGGGTGAAATCCTGGATAGCAAATTCCAGCATGGGGATCTTGCCTTGCCTTGTAAGTTACATCGAGTCTTGGTAACATAGCGCACGCAATGGACAGGCCAGTAACCAGCAATACCGGGAATTTTATGCTGAATCTCAGCATTCTCATGGCAATCTCCAGCGGAAACGTTCAGGTGATGGACAATGTTGCTAACACATTAGTAGTAAGAGGAACCACTCGCTGTCAAGAAAAAGTACCGGAAATGCATACGTTTTCAGGAAAATCAGCCCGCAGACGAGCGGAGCCTTAATTCGAGGGACAGGAAATACCGATGGGAAAGGTCAGCCATTATAGGAAGCCGG
>CAYPNL010000320.1:0-2426 GCA_964412045.1 uncultured Desulfobacteraceae bacterium | reverse complement strand
CATGGTCAGCAACGCAGTGAGATGGCCGTAAACCCTCCCTGTCTTCCCTCGTATCAGCTCCGGTATATCGGGGTTTTTCTTCTGCGGCATGATGCTGCTGCCGGTCGCAAATGAATCGGAGATTTCTATAAACCCGAACTCCTGTGATGACCACAAAATCAGTTCTTCGCAGAGACGAGACAGGTGGGTCATGACCAAAGCGGTGCAGAAGATGCATTCCACCACGAAATCCCTGTCTGATACTGCGTCCATGCTGTTCGAACTCACGCTTTCCAGGTTCAGTTCCCTGCATAGGAACTCCCTGTCGATGTCAAAGGTTGTACCAGCCAGGGCGGCGCTCCCAAGGGGAAGGACGCTCGTCCTTTTCAGCGAGTCCTCCAGGCGCTGCGTATCCCGTTTCAACATCTCGTAGTAGGCCAGAAGATGATGAGCCAGGAGCACGGGTTGAGCCCGCTGAAGATGAGTATAACCGGGCATGATCAGATCCCGGTTCTTCTCGGCAAGTTCAACCAGGGTGACTTGAAGCTCAGTCACACGATGGATAAGTTCTCCGATAGACTTTTTGACATAGAGTCTTGTATCGAGGGCAATCTGATCGTTCCTGCTTCTCCCGGTGTAAAGGGCCTCCCCCAACTGGCCGATCCGCCGAATGAGGGCGTCTTCAATATGGGTATGGATATCCTCCAGGGACTCGTCAAAGGCAAAGGCGCCTCTTTCCATATCATCATGGATCTCCTGGAGTGCTTTTATTATAGTAGCGGATTCAGAGTTGCTGATAAGTCCCTGTTTTGAAAGCATTTTCGAATATACTATGCTGCTCTCGATATCCTCCCTCCACAGCCTCTTATCGAATCCTATGGAGGCATGAAAGCGATCTACCATCACATCGGGTTTTGAGCTAAAACGGCCTCCCCAAAGCTTGCCTCCCATGTCACTTCCCCTGTGTCATGAGCTTTTCGATCTTCAATCGAAGGCCATTCAGCCTGATGAATCCCTCTGCGTCTTTCTGGTTATAGACCGTGTCCTGTTCGAACGTGACGTACTCGTTATGGTAAAGCGAGAGGTCGGATTTCCGACCCACCACCGTGCAGTTTCCCTTGTAGAGCTTAAGCCGAACCGTACCGGTAACGGTCCGCTGCGTCTCATCGATAAGGCACTGAAGCATGTTCCTCTCAGGTGAAAACCAATATCCGTAGTATATCATCTCGGAGTATTTGGGGATCAATCCATCCCGTATGTGCATGACCTCTCTGTCCATGGTGATGGATTCCAGAGCGATGTGGGCAATCCTCAGGATCGTTCCGCCAGGGGTTTCGTATACGCCGCGCGACTTCATCCCCACGTACCGGTTTTCAACGATATCCACCCTGCCGATGCCGTTTTTACCCCCTAATTCGTTGAGCCTCTTGAGCAAGTTCGCGGGCGAGATCCTCTCACCGTCAACAGCCACGGGGTTGCCCTGTTCAAAATCGATTTCCACATAGGTGACGGCATTAGGGGCCTTATCAGGCGAGACTGACATGACAAAGATATCCTCAGAGGGCTCCTGCCATGGATCTTCCAGGATACCGCCCTCAAAGCTTATGTGCAGCAGATTCCTGTCGCTGCTATAGGGCTTCTCCTTAGTGATGGGTATGGAGATGCCCTTTTTCTCGGCGTACCGGATGAGATCCTCTCTTCCCTTGAAATCCCATATCTTCCAGGGGGCGATGATCTTGAGCGTGGGATCGAGGGCCATATAGCTCAGCTCAAATCGCACCTGATCGTTACCTTTTCCCGTAGCCCCGTGGCTGACCGCATCTGCACCCTTTTGCCTGGCTATTGCAACCTGGCGTTCGGCAATGAGCGGCCGAGCTAGGGAGGTGCCCAAGAGATAGCTGCTTTCATAGACGGCATTTCCCCTCAGGGCCGGCCACACATAGTCTTTGGTAAATTCCTCCTTGAGATCCTCTACCAGTACCTCATCTGCGCCTGCCTCAAGCGCCCGTGTTGTAAGCTCGTTGCTGTCCTGCTCTTGGCCGAGGTCGGCTGCAAAGGCAATGACCGGGCAATCATAGGTGTCTTTCAGCCATGAAGGAATAACCGATGTGTCCAGACCACCGGAATAGGCCAGCACGATCTTTTGTACGTGATTCATCGTTCACTCTCGTTTCTTAGGTTAGCAGGTTCACTGTGAGTTTGTACTATATCCATGAAAAACCGGAATAAACTATACTATATGCACTAAATCAAGAGAAAACTCAATCCCTAAATTCACGGGCTAAAGCGTTCAAAGTTCCAGGTTCAAGGTTGATGGTTTCGTAAAAAGTCTGCAAACCCGTCACTCCGGCGAAAGCCGGAGTCCAGAACTAGTTGAAAACACTGGATTCCGGGTCAAGCCCGGAATGACAAATAAGGAAAACTTGGACTTTTTACGAGTTCATCAA
>CAYPNL010000319.1:0-4905 GCA_964412045.1 uncultured Desulfobacteraceae bacterium | reverse complement strand
TGAATGTCCAGCACGGAAACGAATATATCGAATACATGCAGAGAAAATTCAGGATAAGCTATCAATAATGCGATGTATCATTCCTTCTTGCCACCGTGTTGAGCTCATGACTCTATCCCTATGACCGATCTGTCATCCTGACGGCGCACGACCGCCATGGAGCCGCCAGGCATCAGTGCTCCATTGGCCCATTCACTTGACCCCCCACTGCAATAACAATTGATTCCATTAGCGTTATTCCGTATCTCGGGGTTTAGACCCATATGCTCCCTTCTGCATGCCCTGTTTATGGGAGGCACCAATGATCATGAGCGCGTAACAGGTAAGCGCATTATACGTAATTTATTGACATATGTTACATTTTAATTTAACAAAAAGAATAATTACTTTTTTTACTATAATTTATGCAGTAATTAAAGAACTGGATTGCCCGAAATGAGCCAGAATAATCTCCCCAAGAAGATTGATGAGCCCCTTTATAACAGCCGGATCATAAAAAATTATCTAGAATATACGAAAAAGCAATATCCTGAGGTGGATATTAATTCAATGCTGAGCTATGCAGCTATTACCAATTATGAACTGGAAGATCAGGGACACTGGCTAACCCAGCGGCAGGTAGATCGGTTTCATGACATACTGGTCAAAAAAACAGGCAATCCGAATATTTCAAGAGAGGTTGGACGTTATGCGGCCTCCTCCAAGGCTTCCACCGTAGTCAAGCAATATGCCTTGGGATTCATGACCCCAGCAGCTGCCTATTGGGTCGTAAAGAATATCGCATCCCGTTTGACCAGAGCTCATACATTTGAAAGCAGAAGAATCGGACCGGAAAGGGTAGAAATCACCTCAATCCCTAAGCATGGGGTTGCTGAAAAGGCATATCAATGCGATAATCGAATGGGGCAATTAGAGGCCCTTTCCAGGCTATTCACCAATAAATTTGCCAAGATAGAGCAACCCACCTGCATACACAGGGGAGACGATGCTTGTCGGTATATAATAACGTGGGAGAAGACGACTTCATTGATGTGGAGAAGGGTACGAAACTATTTCACGTTGTGTGCCATCGTTGTGTCGGGGGTATTGTTCTTCTTTCTGCCCCTCATTTCATGGCTAGCCGTTATTTTTTTATTCAGCTCTGTCACTTTAGGGCTTTCCTTGTACTCTGAGCATCTCGAAAAGAGGGATCTGACCAGAAATTTAGATGCGCAGGGGGACGTAGCTAAGGATTTGCTCGACGAGATCAACATCCGCTATAATGATGCCTTGCTGGTAAAGGAGATTGGCCAAGCTACCTCCAAGTTTATGGATATCCAGAGGCTCCTGACATCAGTTATGCATGCTATGCAACGGAGATTGGATTTTGATAGGGGTGGTATATGGCTTGCCAACTTCGATAAAACCAAGATTTGTTACAATGTTGGCTATGGATATGATCGTGAGGTTGAGGAAATCTTAAGGAAATCGGATTTCCACCTGGACAGTCCTCACTCCCGAGGTCCTGCTGTACAGGCATTTAAACAGCAACAGCCCCTACTGGTAAGTGATGTGACTGAGATCAAAAGTGATATTTCCATGAGAAGCGTTGAATTTATTAAAGGGATAGGCGTCCAATCCTTTATCTGCGTGCCCATTGTGTATGAAAAGGAATCATTGGGGGTTCTGTTCGTTGATAATATCAAATCAAAGCAGCCCCTCAGCCAGACGGATCTCTCGCTCTTAACGGGGATTGCGCCTCAGATTGCCATCAGTATCCATAACGCGATATCCTACCAGAGAATCCAGGAGGGCAAGGAGCGTGAGGAGAACCTAAGGAAGCTCTTCGAGAAATATTTGCCGGCTCCTATCATTAAGCAATACTTGGATTCGGGGAATATGGATCTTTTTCGGGGTGATGAGCTCGCAATTACGGCCATATTCCTGGACATCAGGGGGTTTACCTCATGCTCGGAGAATATGGAGGTACGGGAAACAGTCTCATTTTTGAATGACTATTTTGAGAGATGCTCGCATATTATCAGCGAGGGAAATGGCCATATCAATAAGTTCACCGGGGACGGGTTTTTAGCCATCTTTGGGGCACCTGAGCCGCTGGATAATCATCCTGCCATGGCATTTAATGCAGCGGACAAGATCCTGGATATGTCGGGGAAGTGCATCTTGGGGGGGAGCCCAATGAGTATCGGGATTGGCCTTCATACGGGATTGGCTATTGTGGGCAATATAGGATCTGAGTCAAAGATGGAGTATACGGCCGTTGGAGACACCATTAATACGGCTTCCCGTCTCCAGGAGCTTACGAAAGTATTTCATGACTTCCCCATTATTATGAGCAGGAGTGCCTGGGAGGCGTTAGCAGGGCACCCGTGCCATAGGGAGATCACCAATCTAGGAATGCAGCAGATACGGGGGAAGAAGGACAAGCTGGAGGCCTTTGGATTTAGGCCGTTAAAAGATAATCCTCTTTCGCCGTTTCAAACAGACCGAAACTACATGCACTCCTAGATAACCCCCCTATCCGTTTTTGGGCAAGACGCTAATGCTCGGGTTTAAACAACCGGTTGAGTCGGTAAGCCCACGTTATGTTCAAAGCCCGAACCTTCATGATGCTCCGTAGGTGCTACTCAATAAGGAGGCAGCACCGTCGTTGCCTTGATGCCGTTTGCCTCGAAGGCCGTCCATCTATCCTTGGATACACTTACGCGACTTTCATCTGTGACATTCCATAACGGGCGAGCAGTAGCTCAATATTGGGTGAAGGCCTGATGGTTGGATCCCCAATCCAATGCCTGAAACGGCGTCCTTGCTTGTGATCTCGAAGGAAGTATTTTCTCGTGTGTCCTCGAATAGCAGGGCGGACACTCCCTCAAAGAATACGAGGTTTGGAGTGGTCAATGCGAAGGATTTTCCCGCAGACCTTAATATTTCTGTTTCTCCCACATGGGCACCCATCTGGCAGGGTATGCTATGGGATTGAGCGTACTGAGCGATTCGCTTGGATCTTAAGAGACCGCCGCATTTTGAGATCTTTATATTGAGGATATCGCAGGCTCCTTTTTCTATCAATTCTCTCGCATCAGCAAGATTACACATAGACTCATCCACGACGATGGGTAATCCCATGACCTTCCTGAGGCTCTGGAGACCCTCAATGTCGTCCTTCACGAGGGGTTGTTCGGCAGCTGAAATATTAAACTCCTTTAACCTCTCGAGATTAGAGATAGCCTCATCGAGCGTCCATGTACCGTTATTTTCCACTCGAATATCCACCTGATCGCCAAACAGCGATCTGACGAGGCCAACCCTTTCTGCATTTTCATTTTCCTGCTTTCCGACTAGGATCTTTACGAACTTTACCCTTTCCTTTGGTAGTTCATTAGATAGTTCCCGTATCTTTTGAAGGGGCAGGAATGGCACTGAAATAGAATAAGGTGCGCGCTCTCTTACGATCGGGCTGAAATAATGGGTGAGGGAGACCCCTTGGTATTTCCCAAGGGCATCGAACAACGCGATATCAATTGCGCCTAGGGCGGTGTTATAACAAAAGCGGTGATGCTCGATGCATTCTTCTTCCAGATCATTTAATAAAGACTCAATGTCATCTGCTTCGCGTATCGCTCGTGATAGCAGGATAGGTGAAAAGCAATCCCTTGCTACTTCGATTACGGTGGAAATAGTTTCACCAGTTACATATTTCCTCGGAACACTCTCACCATACCCACAGATTCCATTTGTAAATGCCAGTTGCAGTATGATTGATTCAGTACCTGATCTGAAAGTCTGGGTTGAGTGGAACGCAAACTTGAATTGTTTCTTATATTGTAGGATGGTGATTTTTTCGATCTTCATCTTTTGATATTACCTTGACCATTCGGCATTCCAGTTAATCTCTTCTCTTGATACACCAAGCTCACGGAGAAAGCTGTCGAGGATTTTAGGCTCGGTCGTCTGTTCCAGCGACATTCGTTTCATTGCTTCATCGCGCGTCATGAATCCTTCGCGTATGAGGCTGCTGTTCTTTACAGTCTCCTGCGTGAGGCCGTATTTTTTGAACTTGAGATATTCCTTGATGGGAAAGAGGGTGCAGTCAAAGTGGCTCTCATGGACATCTGGAGGGTGTCTCCAACCTAATTTCTCAGAGAGTATACGATAAATTTCTTTGAGGTTCCATTCAATATAGTCCGGTAGCTGGATGAAATCCATTGCATAATCACCTAGTTTATTGTGTGAGGCCGTATCAATCCCAGCCTGGCGTGGATCCTCAAGGATCATGTACCGGGAGATGATTTTCTCCTCGATGAACGGCTGTGCCTTCAGCTCATCGAGCAATTCCGGGGTGAGATTATCAAAGAAGTACTGCATTGAGCTTACGGAAATGCCTGGCTGATACTCGTATTGCTTTGACCACCCACCAACCATCAAGGGAGCGAAACCAAGGGTGTGTTGTTGATTCCAGGAGAAACTGGCCCCGAAAAGGTAGCCGAGGTTGTTACACACCGAGCAAAACTCACCCCGCTCCCGCAAGAAGTGGGCGAATAGTTTTCTCAAAAAATTTCCCCGTGGTCGTATGGAGAATAGGTCTATATCCAACTTACCAACAACGTTCTCGAGGTTTTGAATGGCGTACAAGGAGCTGTAGCCAATGTTATAGTGAAGCCCTAATATCTTGAGACCATATTCCTTCTTCAGATAGTAGGCGACATAGCTGCTATCCTTACCACCGCTTAAGCCTACGATCACATCGTATTTTTCGTTTCTCCTTTTATATTTCTGCACTAACCTATCCAGCTGGCTTTTTGATTTTCTTGAGGGTTTGCCTTTTCCGCGAGCCGCTTCAAGACAAAAATTGCAGACACCATGCTCGTCGAAGGTGATAGAAGGATAGGTGTCCGGAAGAACGCA
>CAYPNL010000318.1:0-3490 GCA_964412045.1 uncultured Desulfobacteraceae bacterium | reverse complement strand
AGGAGGCCGCTTCAAACGGGCGCACACGGACAAAGACCCTAGAAGACAATGACCAGGTGCTTGTGCGCATGGTTTGAAGCGGCACGCTGATGCCCCCTATTCAAGGGTATGATGGGAAAAAAGACACCTCCATGCCCATGCGTTTCACCAACAGCGCCTCTCGTGCCTCCCTGCCCGCAACGCTCTCGCTTGCGAGGCGGGCGGGGCAGTGGCAGGAGAGCCTGGTTACCTCCCATCCAGGGCTAGCCTTATTGGGGGAGTTTGCTACAACGTGAGCCAGAGTAAAGGAATGTGCCTGGTGGTTTCCTGAAGATGGACCGACTGATGTATATGGCTGGGCAAAAGCCAACGTCAATATCTTGACCAACGACCAGCCGCCGTTTAACCGGGAGGTAGGCTCAAGCAACCTGAGGGGAATGATGTGTAAGGTTTACAAGGCGCCGGAGTAAAAATCAGTCGTTGGATTACACTGTCGGAACGTTGATGCGGGGACGCCGTTGCCGACATGAACTGTTGCCTCCCTGCCAGAATGTGCGATATAGAAGAATACCCGGAGAGAAGAATGCTAATGCTCTATTCAGGGATGGTGGAATTGTCTCTATGATATCGATGGAAAGGGGGAAAGCGACCCCCTGGAGAATTGTCTTCCTGTTAATGGGCGCCGGGGTAGCATCGGCCTTTCAGATAGGAAAGGTGCCCGGGGTGCTGCCCATGCTGATGACCGACTTGGGTCTTACCCTGTTCCTGGCGAGCTGGGTCATTGCTGTCTTGAATGTTATCGGAGCCGTGGCCGGAGTCTTCATGGGCGGATTCGCAGACCGGGTCGGATATCGCCGATTGATCATCGCCGGGCTGTCTCTGATGGCGTTGGGATGCCTGGTGGGTGGCTGGACTTCCAATGTCGTCGTCTTTTTTATCTCACGACTTATCGAAGGAGTGGGGTTCTTTTTTACCGTCCTTTCCGGTCCATCCCTGATCACCCGAATAGCGGATCCCAGGGATCTTCGTCTCATCCTTGGGCTCTGGGGGGCCTATATGCCATCGGGCATTACTATCATGCTCTTTATCTCACCTTTTGTGACGGATAGTATCGGATGGCGAGGCCTGTGGTTTCTCAATGGATTGATTTGCCTGATTTTTTTGGCAGCATTTGCGGTCTCGACCACCCACCTTTCTCAAGGAAAAAAAACAGTTTCACAACCCTCACTGTACGTCTCGCGAACTATACAAACCGTCTTTATGACCCCGGGCCCGGTGCTTCTCGCCCTCTGTTTTCTCTGTTATGCAGGGCAATGGATGGCCCTTATGAATTTTCTGCCAACCTTTTTTATTGCAGAGGTAGGCATGGGAAAGGAAGGCGCCGCCCTCTGGACTGCATTGGCGGTGCTGGTCAATATCCCCGGGAACATCTCAGGAGGATTCTTATCCCAAAAAAATGTCCCCAGATGGATGGTCCTCTCCCTGGTATTTATTCTCATCACCCTGATCACCATAGGCATCTATTCCCAGAAAACGCCCCTCACGATCCGCCTCCTTCTCTGTCTTGGTTTCAGTTTTATCGGTGGCCATATCCCCGGCACCCTCATGGCTGCTGTCCCGTTTCACTCTCCAGGCAAAGAGTATATCGGTGCTACCAACGGGCTCATCACGCAGGGATCAAATATGGGCACATTGCTCATGGCGCCTGCCCTGGCAGCGATAGTAAGCCTGTTCGGAGGATGGCATGGAGCGCCCTTGATCTTTGGTGTTGCAGGATTGATCGGTCTGTCAGCTTCACTCGCAATCGGTAAACTGGAGAGGAATATAGGACCGGATGTATTAAACACAATACGTGCGTAAATCCAGAAGGCGCCATTGCCGCAGGCGCTAAAATGAGATCAACTGCCAAATTTTACTTATTGTCATGCCGGATTAGTTTAGGTGAAGGCATACCGGACCATGCGGTTTTTGTGAAATACTACGCGGCCGGTTAGGCTTACCTCACACCCTATTCCCCCTCGATTTATTCGTATCCCGCAGGATCATTGTTCTCCCCACGATGTTCGCTGATATAGATATTTAATGCGGCAATGATATCATCGGTGGTTTCGATGGAAAAGGATCTAACAAGATTTTCATGTGTTGCTAATGAAAAGCTAATAATCTCTATCTACTATACCGCACATACGTTTTTGGACAAACGGATTCCAATCAAAAGGAGGTGAGGATGGGAAAGCTTTAACGGTATCGTAACGAAATCCTAACAGAAATCTAACAATTCTCATGTACGTAGAATTCAACTAAGGAAAGTGGAGGAAAAAAATGAGATTTAAAAGTTCTCTTATAGTTGCACTTACTGTAGCGTTTTGTCTTGCCGCCAATCTGGTTTGGGCGGGAAATATTGTAATCAAGGGCTCCACCACCGTGCTTCCTATTGCACAGAAGGTGGCGGAGGTGTATATGAAGGCGAATCCGGATGTAAGGATTTCCCTATCAGGCGGCGGATCGGGCAATGGCATGAAGGCTATTGTTGACGGGACCACCGATATCGCAAACAGCTCCCGCTTTATCAAGGATAAGGAGGTAAAGCTGGCCGTTGAGAAGGGAAGATTTCCGGTGCCCTTTGCCGTTGCCTATGACTGCATTGTGCCGGTGGTGCATCCCAGCAATCAAGTAACCAATCTCACCCTGGACCAGCTCAAGGCGCTCTACAAGGGGGAGATCAAGAACTGGAAGGAGGTGGGCGGCCCTGACAGAGAGATCGTGGTGGTCTCGCGGGATACCTCTTCGGGTACCTATGAGGTATGGCACGAAAAGGTGATGAAAAAGGAGCGGGTCTATCCCGGGGCCTTGCTTCAGCCATCAAACGGATCCGTGGTACAAGCCGTTTCAAAGAATAAAAACGCCATCGGCTATATCGGGCTCGGATACGTGGATGCAAGCGTAAAGGCTCTGTCGGCAAACGGCGTCACGGGATCGGCGGAAACGACCCTCAACGGCACCTACCCGGTAAGCCGGCCCCTCTATATGTTCACTGCCGGGTGGCCCGAGGGCGATACCCTCAAGTTCATCAACTTCGTCATACACCCGCAAAAAGGACAAAAATACGTGTCTGAGGCGGGGTACGTGCCTTTGTACTGAGGCGTATTTTCATAGTAATTCGCCGCAGACAGACGCGGACTTTTTGAGGGTATGATACCTCATAGCTCCGCAAAATGCGGAGCTATCTGTCTATGCAATCTGCGTACATCTGTGGCCAAAAATATTTTACGGAATAGAATGTCCGAAACGCATCGAGGTGGGAGGCTAGCCCGTAAGAAAGAGCGGATTATCCATATCCTCTTTTTCTGCATTGCCCTTGCTTCCATAACCACACTGGCGCTCATCGTCGTATTTCTTTTCATGGAAGGCCTTCCCATCTTCGCCAAGGTTTCCGTCCAGGATTTCATCTTCGGAACACAGTGGTACCCTACTGACGAGCCTCCGGATTTCGGCATCTTTCCACTCATTA
>CAYPNL010000317.1:0-2253 GCA_964412045.1 uncultured Desulfobacteraceae bacterium | reverse complement strand
TGGTCTCGTAAAAAGTCTTTCTACCGGTCATTGCGAGGAACGGAGTGACGAAGCAATCTAGTGAATTCAATTACTTACATTGACTGAGATTGCTTCGCTCCCGCCCGCCTCGCAAGCGAGAGCGTTGCGGGCAGGTCACTCGCAATGACACCGATTTCGACTTTTTACGAGTTTGTCAAAATTGGATTAGCGGATATCCTCACAAGGTCTATGGGAAACCGAGCTGCCACTACCTTCTTGATTTTCAAAATCCTCCTTTCATGTGAGACAATTACCAGGTAGTTTCAAAAGGCTACTGTGTTACGATTTCTTGAAAAATCCTTTCTGCTACCTGTTTGAGGCTTAGATGGGTAGTATCTATGACCACGGCATCCTTTGCAGGTTTCAGGGGGGCATATCTGCGATTCATATCCTGGGCATCCCGTGCTACGAGCTCCTCCTTCACCCTTTCCCGGGAGATAGACTCGCCTCGTTTTATCCTCTCCCGGAATCTTCGGTCTACCCGTACCTCGATTGACGCGTCGAGATAGAATTTTTTGGCGGCCTTTGGGAATACCACGGTTCCCATGTCGCGGCCCTCTGCCACCAGCGGGCCCTGAGAGCCTATCTTCCTCTGAAGCCTGGTCATGATCCTTCTGACCGGTTGAAGGGTGGATACATTCGAGGCCATTATATCTATAAGAGGGTCTCTGATTGCCCTTGTGACATCCTCCTCGCCCAGAAATACCTTTTCTTCGCCCCCCTGATGGACGAGTCGGATGTCCACGCCTTTACATAGCTGCTCCACCGCTTTCTCGTGTTCTAGGTCGATCCCGGCCCTCACCATTGCAAGCCCGATGGCCCGGTACATGGCGCCTGTGTCGAGATACCGATACTTGAGCCTTCCGGCCACCATGCGGGCTACGGTGCTCTTACCCGAGCCCGTTGGTCCATCTATGGTTATTACGTGGTTCACCTCAGGCGATAACGCTCTCCAGGGTGTGGATAAATCGAGAGTTTTCATCCGGAAGCCCCACATTCACCCTGATATAGCCATCCAGGCCATAGCTGTCCATGGGGCGAATGATGACGCCCTGTTTGAGCATGCGCTCGTATGTTTCTCGAGCGCCGAGCGGGGTTTCGATGAGCAGAAAATTGGCCTGGGTCGGAATATAGGCAAGGCCCAACCTCTCGAGCTCTCTATAGAAGTAGGCAAGCCCTTCCTTGATCAGGGCAAGCGTTTTTTTGACGAACTCATCATCGTCCAGTGCGGCCAAGGCCGCAGCCTGGGCAAGGGAATTCACGTTAAAGGGCTGCCTGACACGGTTGAGGGCACTGGTTACGGCCTCAGAGGCAAATCCGTACCCAACCCTCAGTCCTGCCAACCCATAGATCTTTGAGAAGGTACGAAGGACCACCAACAGCGGATATGAGTTCAGAAATTCCAATCCGCTCCCCACATCGGGATCGGTAGAAAATTCGATGTAGGCTTCGTCCAGCACGACGATCACATCCGATGGAAGCTCATTCAGAAACCGGGAGATTTTATCCCTGGTGATAGCCTTTCCTGTGGGGTTTTGGGGGTTATTGATGAACACAATCTTGGTGTGAGGGGTTACGGCCTTGATCATTGCCTCAAGGTCAACGGACAAATCAGAAAGCGGCACTATCACTGCTCTTCCGTCAAAACCGAGGGCGAAGGTTTCATACAATACGAACGCATGCTCCGGAATGATAACCTCCTCACTGGGCGAAAGAAAGGTCTTGGCAACCAACTCGATGAGCTCGTCCGCACCGTTTCCAACGATGATCCTGTTGATTGGGAGTCTGAATTTATCGGCCAGTTTCTCCCGCACATAATAGGTATTGGCATCAGGATACCGGTGGATGTTCTTCAGGCTTTCGGCAACGGCCTTGACCGCCTTGGGTGAAGGACCTAAGGGATTCTCATTTGAGGCCAGTTTTATGGAGCCCATTATCCCGAGTTCCCTCTCAAGCTCCTCAATGGGTTTCCCAGGGACGTAAGACTTCAGCCTTTCAACGCAGTTTCTGATGAGTTGTTTCATGGTGCAGTTCCTTATTCTTTTCCGTTTTTTAGCAACACGCTAGCCTTTTTAAAACGAATCCCGGCCTTTGATCGAGGCGCAATAGGCGCCGTTGGTGAGACGCATGGGCATAGGGGTGTCTTTTCTTTTACCATGCCCTAAATGTACTGCACCGGCAGGCCCCAATACATCAGGGCACCAACCGCCATGGCATACAAGAGTCAGATCC
>CAYPNL010000316.1:0-2130 GCA_964412045.1 uncultured Desulfobacteraceae bacterium | reverse complement strand
CCTACAATCACGGGTTTTCCCCTTAACTCGGGATGGTCAAGCACCTCGATAGCGGCGAAAAAGGCATCCATATCGATGTGAAGGATCGTCCTTTCCACGGGGGTTTAGCCAAATTATTCCAAAAAATTCAATTCATAGTTCACCGCAAAGTCGCAAAGATCGCTGAGTTTTACCTTTTCCCTTTCCGTCCTCCCTGCCCCGTTACATGCGATAGCCTATGTAACCGGGGTCAACGGCACGGGAAAAATCCTCACACTCTCTGCGGCCTTTGCGTCTTTGCGGTGAACTAAGCCTTGTCATAGTGAGAGAATTGCATGGTGAAGGTAGCCCTCCCCTGGGAGCACGAACGGAGCGCGGTTGAATAGCCGAACATCCTGGACAGGGGTGCAATCGTTTCCAGCATCTTCACGGCGCCCTTTGTTTCAATCTGCTCAATCCTGCCGCCCCGGGTATTCAGATCATTGATGACATCACCCAAAAACTCCTCAGGGACCACGATCTCAAGCCTCATAATGGGTTCCAGAAGCACGGGCCCTGCCTTTTCACAGGCCTCTTTAAAGGCCATTGACGCCGCGATCTTAAAGGAAAGGGATGCGGATATCCCTTCCTTAACCTTAACGCCATGAAGGGTAGTTTTCAAGTCAATGACCGGATAGCCCATGATGACCCCGCTCCCGGATGCCTCCTCGACCCCTTGCGTAACGGCGCTGAGAAATTCCTCAGTCAACAAAGAATTGGAACAGGCATTGACGAACAGGTTGCCCTTGCCCCGGTCCATGGGCGCGACCTCTATTTCAACACCGGCATAGTGAAGCTCCCCTGCCCATTCCCGGTCGAAGACCTTTTCGTAGAGGGTTTTTTTGCTGATCGTCTCCCTGTATACCACCTGAGGCTTGCCGGTATTCACATCGATATAAAACTCCCTCTTGAGCCTTTGAACCAGCACCTCCAGGTGAAGCTCACCCATGCCGGAGATGATCGTCTGCCCGGTATCCTCATCTACCGTAAAATGAAAGGTGGGGTCTTCATCGGCCAGCTTTTCGAGGCTGTCCATGAGCTTCTCTTGATCCTTTAATTGCTTCAGCTCCACGGCCATGGATATGACCGGCTGATCGAACTTCATGGACTCTAAGAGTATGGGATGCGCCTCGTCGCAAAGGGTATCCCCGGTGGTTGCCTCTTTTAACCCCATTACTGCTACAATGTCGCCGCAGACGGCCTGATCGATCCTCTCTCTTTTGTTTGCGTGCATCCTCAAGATCCTGGCCGCCCTCTCCGGGATGCTCTTGGTGCTGTTGAAGATCCTTGATCCCGCCTCCATTGCTCCAGAGTAGATCCTGAGATAGGTCATCTTTCTCCCCTGGTCCATTGCAATCTTAAAGGCCAGGGAGGAGAGCGGTTCTTTTACACTGGGCAATCTGGATTCCTGCAGCTTTGTCTTGGGATTGATGCCTTGTACAGGAGGAACGTCAAGGGGTGATGGCAGGAACTCGACTATGCCGTCCAAAAGGGGCTGTATGCCCTTGTTTCTCAAGGCTGCGCCACAAAAAATAGGAACAAGCCTGAGCTTTATGGTAGCCTCCCTGATCGCCCTTTTAAGGGAGGCAATGTCTATTTCCTGCTCAGATAGGTATTTCTCCATGACGATATCATCGTGGTCGGCGAGCAACTCGATCATCGTGTTCCGGTGAATGGCGGTCGTCTCCAGATACCCTTCAGGGATAGGTATCTCATGAAAAGAGGCCCCGAGATCACTGTCCTCCCACACCATGGCCTTCATCTTCACGATATCGATTATCCCCTGAAACTCCTCCTCGAGCCCCCAGGGCAATTGAAGGATCAGGGGATGAGCGGCCAGCCTCTCCCTGATCATACGTACCGCACGATCAAAATCAGCCCCAAGCCTGTCAAGCTTATTGATAAAGGCAATCTTGGGAACACCGAACCTATCAGCCTGGTGCCATACCGTTTCCGATTGTGGTTCCACACCGCCTACAGCACAAAAAACCCCTATGGCGCCGTCCAAAACCCTCAAGGATCGCTCCACCTCAATGGTAAAATCGACGTGACCGGGGGTATCCAGGATATTTATGGTGTGATCGAGCCAGCGGCAGGTAGTGGCGGCAGAGG
>CAYPNL010000315.1:0-14285 GCA_964412045.1 uncultured Desulfobacteraceae bacterium | reverse complement strand
TTCCCCAATTGATGACGATCAGCCCGATCTCGCCCCGGTAATCAGCGTCTATCGTGCCCGGGGAATTCACCAATCCGAGGCCATGCCTCAAGGCGAGCCCGCTCCTCGGTCGAATCTGTGCTTCGTAACCCCGCGGCAGGGAGATGGAGAGACCGGTTGGGATAAGCTGTATCTCTCCGGCCTTCAGGATGAGCTCTTTCTCTACTGCTGCACAGAGGTCAAGCCCGGATGATCCATCGGAATAGTATGAGGGCAGCGGCAAATCCAGGTTGTTATCCAACCTCTTTACCTTGATAATGATTCGATCCATGCGCTGTCTTTCTATGCTCCAGGGTTCAAGGCGTACCTCTCAGCATCACCGACAACTTTTCTTAACGGGCAATCGCTAAAAAGCAGGCAGCAGGCAGGAAGCGCTCATTGGACCACTCTCTTCTCCAACTGCTTACTGCCTGCTGCCTGCTATCATTCTCCAATTCCATGAGGTCCGCTATTCCTCGTAGCTGTCCGTATCCATCGAGGCCTTGGGCCTTGCCTAGAAATGGATGGGATCCACTGCGATCTGATCCCTCTCTACAGGTCCAAATACAGTTAACGAGATACCTTCCGGAGAAAAGATCCTCCTTGACGCCTCCACCACCTCATCGAGCGTTACCTTTTTCAGTTCAGCAAGCAACTCCCTGTGGTCAACATATCTCCCGAAGATAAACTCGTTTCTCGCCAACCTCGTCATCAAGACATCGTTATTCTCCGTGCCGAGCAAGATGCCGCCCATGAGGTATTCCTTGGCCCGGGCGAGATCGCCGTCATCCAGATCCCCGCTTTGAATGCCCTTTATAATCTGAACAATCAGCTCCAGCACCGTATTGATCTGTTCTTTTTCCGTAGCCGCATAGACCTTTATCATGCCCGTATCGATATACCCGTTGGCGCCGGAATACACGGCGTAGGCCAGTCCCCTGTTCTCCCTGATCTCTTGGAAGAGCCTGCTGCTCATATTGCCCCCGAGCAAGGTATTGAAGATGGTCTCTGCAAACCGCTCCCTTGCCGAGAGTGACGATGCCCGGGCGCCAAAGCACAGGTGTACCTGCTCTAACTCCTTGGGATAGGAGGATACGGATGGCTTGTTTGACGGAGCAGATCGAGCTGGTGATGAGCCAGGCCTTGGGGAAAGGGTTTCGAAGAGCGGTTTGAATGAGGTGACCAGAAGGTCATGATCAAGGTTTCCAGCAGCAGCTATGGCTACTCTCGTTGGAGAATAGAATCGTGATACATACCGCAGGATATCATCCCGAACAATGCCGGTGACGCTCTCCTTGGTTCCCATAATAGGCCTGCCCAATGGATCTCCTCCCCAGAAAGCCTCGTCGAACAAGACCCCTACATACTCATCAGGGGTATCCTCCATCATGTGAATCTCCTGAAGCACAACGGATTTCTCGAGCTCAAGATCCTTTTCAGCAAAGACTGAGTTAATAAAGATATCGGAAAGAAGATCGATGAGAAACGGAAGGTGCCTATCGAGAACCCTTCCGTAAAAGCAGGTCTGCTCCTTGCTGGTAAAGGCGTTGGAAAACCCGCCGATGGAGTCCAGGTCCTTTGCGATCTGGGTTGCCGACCGAGTTTTGGTGCCCTTGAAGATCATGTGTTCTATAAGATGGAATATCCCGCGGCCCTTCTCATCTTCATCCCTCGAGCCTGCCTCGACCCAGATACCCATCGATATCGACTTCGCATGCGCTACACGCTCCGTAACGAGCCTGATTCCATTGTCAAAACATGTCTTCCTATAGTTCATCGCTGTTGTGCCCGAGCGCTGCCTTTCTGGAAAGCCGTATCTTTCCGTTGCTGTCGATGTCAATCACCTTCACCAATACCTCATCGCCCTCCTTGAGAATGTCAGTAACCTTCCTCACCCTCTCATCAGCGAGCTGAGATATGTGTACCAGGCCTTCTGTGCCTGGCATGATCTCCACAAAAGCCCCGAAATCAACAATCTTTATAACCTTGCCGGCATATACTTTCCCGACTTCCGCCTCCTTGACTATGTCCTTAATCATCTCTATAGCCCTTTGCGCACCCTCGCTTTCTGTCGAGGCGATAGAGACCTTGCCGTCATTATCAATGTTTATCTGGGTACCGGTAGTTATGCTAATGTGCTTGATCATCCTCCCGCCTGGGCCGATGATATCCTTTATTTTCTCGGGCCTCACCTCTATAACGGTAATCCTCGGAGCGTACCTGGATATCTCCTGCCTGGGTTGTGATAACGCCTTATCCATCTCATCAAGGACGTGGAGCCTTGCCTCCTTGGCCTGAGCCAGCGCTTTTCCCATCACCTCCTTGGTGAGCCCATCGATCTTGATATCCATTTGAAGTGCCGTGATTCCGGTCCGCGTGCCGGCGACCTTGAAATCCATATCACCGAAGTGGTCTTCGTCGCCGATAATGTCGGTCAGTATAGCTACCTCGTTCTCGTCAGAGATCAAGCCCATGGCCACGCCTGCCACGGGAGCTGTTACAGGGATGCCCGCATCCATCAGGGAAAGGGAGCCCCCACATACGCTTGCCATGGATGATGAGCCGTTTGATTCCAATATTTCAGATACCACCCTAATGGCATAGGGAAAGTCCTCCTTTTCTGTCAACACGGGGCTGAGTGCCCTCCGTGCCAGGGCTCCATGGCCGATCTCTCTCCTGCCCGGAGCTCCCAATCTTTTGACTTCACCGACGCTAAAGGGAGGGAAATTATAGTGAAAGGTGAATCTTCTGAGGCTATCTCCGTAAATTGATTCTATCCTCTGCTCATCGCTCTCAGTGCCGAGGGTGGTGGCTACGAGGGCCTGGGTTTCCCCCCTGGTGAACAGCGCTGATCCATGAGCCCGCGGCAACACACCCACCAAGCATTCTATAGGCCTGACCTCGGTGAAGGAACGGCCATCTATCCTTCGTCTCTCCTTCAATGCCATATGCCGCACCAATCTTCTCTCGAGGTCGTGGATCGCCTCCTTTATCTCTCCCACTCTCTCTCCATACTCCCCGTGCAATGCCTCTATAATGGAGTTGGCCGCCTCGGCCTGCTTTCTCTGTCTCGAGGTCTTGTTTGGCTGTGATAATGCCTCCCTCATGAGGGTTTCCCCCTTTTCGGCCACCTTTTCTATCAGGTTCCCATCCCTCTCGGGCGAAAGAAAACTCCTCTTCTCCTTTCCAGCTACCTCTCTCAGCTCTAACTGCATATCGATGATGGACTGCAAGCTCTCATGCCCGAAGAATATGGCATCGAGCATATCATCTTCCGATACGAATTGACTCCCGGCTTCGACCATCACCACGGCCGTCCTTGTTCCCACCACGGTAAGATCGATGTCGCTCTTTTCCTGTTCCTCAAGGGTGGGAAATGCAATGAATCTACCATCGATTCTACCCACTCGAGCACTCCCAACAGGGCCCATGAACGGGATATCCGATATGGTGATCGCGGCCGAGGCGCCCAATATGCCCAGAGGATCGGGATCGTTTTCCCTGTCAAAGGAAAGCACGTTGGCTATGACCTGGGTCTCGAAATTGTAGTGATCCGGGAATAGGGGCCTCAGGGGTCTGTCGATCAGACGAGAGGTTAACGTCTCCTTTTCGCTTGGCCTGCCCATATCTCGGCGAAAGAAGTTACCCGGTATCTTCCCCGCTGCATATGACATCTCCTGAAAATCCACGGTCAGGGGAAGAAAATCGATGCCTTCCCTTGTCTGATCAGTGGAGACCACCGTGACCAATACAACCGTCTCGCCCATGGTTACTACCACGGCTCCATTGGCCTCCGCTGCAACTCTGCCGGTCTCCACATGTACGGTCCTTCCGTTAAAATCCCTCGTTACATTCTTGATCATCTCTTTTTTCCTCTACTTTCTCAGGCCTAACTCCTGGATAAGATCTGTATATTGTGTAGGATCCTTTTTTCTGAGATAGGTTAAAAAACGCCTTCTTTGACCCACCATCTTTAAGAGCCCTCTCCTCGAGTGATGGTCCTTGGGGTGGGCCTTAAAATGTTCGGTGAGATCGTTTATCCTCTTGGTCAAAAGCGCAATTTGAACCTTTGAAGAACCTGTATCCCTTTCGTGAATCTTGAACTTATCGATTATCCCCTGTTTATCCTTGCTCGTTAATACCACGTTTATTCCTCCTTCGTTATTGTGAATGGCATTCGTGACTGGATATCGGTCCAAAGGCATAAGGCATAGGGCCGCGGGCCATACACCGTGGGCCTTGCGTGCTATGTGGTGCACTGTGTGCCCTCAGCCATATGACGATGGTATCGGTCATGTAAAAACCCTGCTTACCTCGTATCCATCGATGGATTCCCTCAGGATCGCAACTAATTCCTCCCCTTTGACGGCCTTACAGTAACCCCCGGGTTTAGGCAAAAAGACAGTCTCCTGGCCCAGATCTCCTCTTTGGGGCATATATCCATTCCTGATCATTCTGACCAAGGTCCAGGGTACTTCCACCTCCCTCATTCCCTCAACGGCGTCCTTCAGGGGTATGATAACCTCCTCGATGGTACTCTTGGCAGCATGCCTGGCAAGGTTTTCCATGGTATAGCCCATACCGACATGAAAAAACCCGCTCCTCATTCTTCTCAATGAAGCAAGGTGTGCTCCCGTGCCCAACCGCCTTCCAAGATCCGAGGCAAGGCTTCTCATATAGGTCCCCGAGCTACAGACTACCTCCATCCTCACCACCGGGATATCGATCGAAAGTATGGTGATAGAGGTAATCCTGACCTCCCTCTCTTGAGGGACAAACTCCACGCCTTGTCGCGCCAGCTCATATGCCCTCTTTCCCTTGTGATGTATGGCCGAATAGCGAGGAGGGATCTGTGTAATAGTGCCGACAAAGCCTTGGATCCGTTCCTCGATTACCCTCTCCGGAATACTGCCGATGTCTCTTTGTCCGACGATCGTACCCGTTGCATCATCGGTATCTGTTTCAATCCCGAGCCTGACCGCTGTCCTGTATACCTTATCCTGGGTCATCAAAAAGGGGGAAAGCTTGGTTCCCTGGTTCAAGAGAACGAGTAAAAGCCCCGTAGCGAAAGGGTCCAGTGTGCCTGCATGCCCAGCCTTTCTCGCTCCTGTGAGCTTCTTCAGGCGTTCAACTACCCGGAACGAGCTCGGTCCGGATTCCTTGTCTACAAGCACGACCCCGCTCTTTATCCCCCTCCCATGCTCCATTGCCGGTGATCCTTTCGGTGCACTATTCATGGATTATCGCGTGCGTATTATAGCTCATTATCGACAGTATCTAAAAAGAGCCGGGCCTCACTGAGAAACTCGTGCTTCATCGTATCCAAGGTGCCCTCCCGCGTGAAGGCTTCTGCGCGTGGATGGCCGCCTCACTCACTATCCGGCCTGGAGCCTACTTCTTCCAAGAGCTTCTCTATCTTCTGCCCTTGTTCAAGCGATGTATCATATCGGAACTGAATGTCCGGCACGTACCGTAAATGGAGGCTCTCGCCTACGGCCTTTCTGATGAACCCTTTCGCGCTTTCAAAACCTGCTTGAGCATCCCTTTTCTGCTCATCCGTACCCAAGAGGCTATAGTAGACGTAGGCATATCTCAAATCCTTGCTCATCGTCACCTCGGTGAGGGTAATAATGCCTCCGAGTCTCGGGTCCTTCACCTTGAACAATAGGAGGCTCGATATCTCCCTCAAAATCTGATCACCAATCCTGTGAGATCTGGTACCAGCAAGCATGATGAATTCTCGCTACTCATGGTTCGTCACTGGCTGCTGTCTCAAAGAAAACGAGGGACAAGCAACCAGAAATTAAACATTCACGATCTCGATATCAGAATCGATCATTTCCCCCAGATACAGTGAATCAACGTAGGCAAGGATCTTGTCGAGGACTGAATTCACAAATCTTCTATCATTTCCTACCACGCTAACCCCTAACCCTATCACCTGCCACTTATCATTGAAGTCGACCTCTGCAATCGATGCATTAAACCGTTGTTGCACCTTTGCGATGACGCTCTTTACGATCTTTCTCTTCTCCTTAAGCGAGTGGTTATCCTGGATATAGAGTGAAATCCTCGCTGTTCCCACCACCACCTTAAAGCTCCGCCTTTATCTCCTCGAGGGAATAAAACTCCAAGACATCACCTGGTTTGATATCGTTGTAGTTCTCCAATCCCACACCGCATTCAAAGCCGGCGGGCACCTCCTTTGAGTCTTCTTTGAACCTCTTTAACGAGGAAATGCCCCCATCGTATACGACCACCTCCTCTCTCAAGAGGCGGACCTTGGCGCTCCTCTCAGCCCTGCCATTGGTGACATAGCAGCCGGCAATGGTTCCCACCTTGGTGATGTGAAAAACCTCTTTTACGTCTGCCCGGCCCACAATAGTCTCGCTGTACGTGGGTTCGAGAAGGCCTGTCATGGCTGACCTTACATCCTCAATAACCTTGTAGATGACGTCATAGAACCTCACATCCACGTGTTCCCTCTCGGCCAGTACCCGGACCGTTGGATTTGTCCTCACATTAAAGCAGATAATGATCGCCTGGGATGCGGAGGCGAGCATCACATCGCTCTCTGTCACCGCCCCAGTTGCCCGGTGGATGACCTTGAGCTTAACGAGATCGGTACTTAATTTTACCAAATTATCCTGGAGGGCCTCAAGGGAACCCTGTACATCGGCCTTCACTATGATATTCAGCTCCTTTACCTGACCCTCCGTGATCCTTTCAAAGAGGGTCTCTAATCGAACCGCCTCCTGTCTTTTTGCCACGTCCGAGGAGACCTCGCTCCTCCTGTGTCCACTCACCAACTTCGCCGTCTTTTCATCCGAAACAACGATGAAATCATCGCCCGCCATGGGAACGGCAGAAATACCATAGATCTCAACAGGCATAGATGGAGTGGCGGATACAATCTTCTGACCCCGATCATTAAGCATGGCCCTTACCCTTCCAAAGCTCCCGCCACACACGAAGAAATCTCCTTGGTGAAGGGTACCATTGCGGATAAGAAGGGTGGCTATCGGCCCCCTGTTCTTATCCAACCGCGCCTCGATAATCGTACCCCTGGCCCGCTTCTTATAGTTCGCCTTGGTCTCTAAGATCTCCGATTGAAGCAGAATGCTCTCAAGCAACGTATCTACCCCTTCTCCTGACTTGGCCGAAACATAGCTGAACAGGGTGTCGCCTCCCCACTCCTCAGATACCAGTCCGTACTTGGACAAATCCCTCAGTACCTTTTCTGGGTTCGCATTGGCCTTATCCATCTTGTTCACGGCAACGATGATGGGTATTTGGGCCGCCTTCGCGTGATCAATCGCCTCTGAGGTTTGTTCCATAACGCCATCATCTGCGGCAACAACTAAAACGATAAGATCGGTTATCTTCGCGCCCCGTGCCCTCATCGCGGTAAAAGCCTCATGCCCGGGTGTGTCAAGAAACACAAGATCACCTTGGGGGATGCTCACGTAATAGGCGCCTATGTGCTGGGTAATGCCGCCAGCCTCTTTGTCGATTACCCTCGTCTTCCTGATGTAATCCAAAAGCGATGTCTTCCCATGATCGACATGCCCCATGATGGTTATCACCGGTGGACGGGCCGTGAGATCCTTGGGCTTATCTTGCTCTAGATCGAGAATCTGCTTTTCGTCAAAGGACTCCAGCTCTAATTCATACTCAAATTCGGTCGCTATTAACGCGGCGGAGTCGAAATCAATGCTCTGATTGATGGTGACTTTCATATCCATCTCCATCAGCTTCCTGATAAGCTCTGACGCCTTGACGCCCATGCGTTTCGCAAGCTCGGCTATGCTTATTGTCTCCGGAACCTTGATCCTCCGCTTGCTGGCCCTTGGAACGGTAATCTCGGTTTGCTTGAACCTCTTTCTATCGAACTTGTCCTTCTTTTTTGTCTTGCCCCTCGCTCCTAAGCCATACTCACGGTCCTCCCCGTAAAGGTCCTTCCTCTCAATGATCTCCTTCTTTCGTCTATGGTACTCTTTCCTGGTGCCTATCTCCTTTTCCTTGAGGGTCTCCTCCTTTTTGCCTTTCTTCCCCTTCAGCTCTTCTCGAAAGGCCTCCTCTGTGAAGGGTATTTTACCTGCTGGTGGCACTGTGGGGGGGGGTTCTTGTTCCTTGGGCTCAGGCAAAGGGATATCAGGCATCTGGATGATCTTCGCTGGGGTCACCTTCGGCTTCCCCTTTTTCTTCTTTACGACCTTCAAGCCAACAGCCGGAGCCTCACGCTCATGTTTCACCGATTCGGATCCAGAGAGTGAAGCTTGAATTTCCAGCTCGGATTCCTCCAGAATCGTCTCAGATGGAGGCCCCTCCGGCGCCTCTTGCTCCCGCGCCTCTTCCGGAACACCGTGCGCTTCCTCCTCGGCAACCATTGGCTCTTCGTGCCCCATTGGCTCCTGAACCTTGGGGACTACCAGCTTTCTTCTACGAATAACGGTGGGCTTTATCCTTTTTTCCTCAAAGATCTCGTTCGTTGCGCCCGAGAGATAATCCCTGGCACGGTCCACATCATCTCCATCAAGGGCGCTCATGTGGTTATTGATGGGGAAACCCGCGTCTTTCAACCGCTCGACCAGTTCATTGCTTTCTATTCGCAGTTCTTTTGCTAGTTCATAAACCCTCATCTTGCTCATCAACTCCTCCGGATACTTCCTCCTCTTCTTGAGCGGTTTCCTCCCCGTATCCTTCCTGGTTAAGATAATTGAGTGCTTCTTGAATCAATTCCTGGGCCTTTTTCTCGCTGATACCCTTTACGGTTGCCAGGTCTGAAGAATCGGACTTCGCAATGTCCTCTGCCGATCGAAAACCCATCTCATATAACGCGGTAGCTAATTTTTCACCGACACCGGAAAGATTGAGCAAGGATGTATAGCCCTCCTTCAATTTTCTGTTGTAATCAGACTCACTGATTACATCGAGCCTCCAGTTTGTGAGCCGTGATGCAAGCCGCACATTCTGACCTCTCTTGCCGATCGCCAGCGATAGCTGATCATCCGGCACCACGACCTCCATGCCCCTATTGTCCTCATCAACGATGACCCTCAGGATCTCAGCCGGAGCGAGTGCATTACACACAAACTTCGCGGGGTCAGGATCCCATGGCACAATATCGATCTTTTCGCCCCTGAGCTCCTGGACAACCGCCTGCACTCTGGATCCCTTCATGCCCACGCATGCTCCCACTGGATCGACATCCCTATCCTTTGATGCTACCGCTATCTTCGACCTGCTCCCCGGTTCTCTGGCTGCCTGCATAATCCTGACTATTCCCTCGGAAATCTCCGGCACCTCACTCTCAAAGAGAGCAGATAAAAAGTTGGGATGTGTTCGAGACAGTATTATTTGAGAGCCCTTGCCGTGATGCTTCACATCGTATATATAAGCCCTGATCCTATCGCCCTGCGTGTAGCTCTCATTAGGAATCTGCTCCTTAGGAGGAAGCTCGACCTCCGCCTTTCCAAGGTTGGCAATAATAGATCCTTTTTCAAATCGCTGCACTATGCCGTTTATGATCTCCCCCTTCCTGTCCTTGAAGTCCTCATAGACTGCATCCCGCTCCGCCTCACGTAATCTCTGCATAATCACCTGCCGTGCCGATTGAGCAGCGATCCTGCCCAGGGCATCAGTGTCCATCTTGATGCCAAGGGAGTCCCCGATCTCTGATTCCGGATCAAGCTCCCTGGCTTTTTCCAACGATACCTGCAGCCTCTCGTCCCTGACCGTATCCACTACCTCTTTGAACTCAAAGACCTCTATTTCCCCGATTTCCTTATTGAAGTTCACCTCCAGCTCATATTCGAAGCCAAACTTCTTTTTTGCAGCCGACCGAACCGCCTCCTCCAAGGCGCCGATCAATACCTTGGAATCGATTCCCTTGTCCCTGCTCACTTGATCAATGGTTCTCAGTAAATCGGTAATCATCGTTTGCTCTCCAGCCAAAAATCAATTCGCGAATTCATACTTAATCCTCGCCCTTTTTATCCCATCAATAGGCAGCTCGAATAGATCCGCATCATCCACCATGATGCGGACTGTACCATCTTTGACAGAGGCGAGGCGCCCGGTAAAATTCCGTCTCTTGTTAACGGGTCTTGCCATCTCTATGGTTATCAATCTTCCAATTGATCGTATGAAATCCTGCTCCTTCCGTAACGGCCTATCGAATCCCGGTGAGGAAACCTCCAGCACATAGGGGCGATCGATTATATTCTCCCCCTCAATCACATCACCCAGGTCCCTGCTCACGGTGGCACAATCCTCGAGAGTCACACCCCCCCCTTTATCGATAAAGACCCTGAGCATCCATCGGCCCCTCTCAAAGCGAAACTCTACATCCACCATCTCCATGCCGAATTCAGGCAACAGAGACTCCGCTATGCGCGAAACCTCCTTCACGATCCTCTCAGCATCGGACATACAAATGCCCCTTCTAAGAAAAAGCGGGCAAAAGGCCCGCTCCGTCAAATCTCATTCAATTGTTGCCAGATTGAAAAAGCCTTCTAACGCCAACTGGCCCATCCACTTTTCAAAGTAAGAACTTCATCCCAACAACAATCGCTTACCTCAAAAAGGGAGCAGAACACATCTCTGGAGCGGGCAACGGGGTTCGAACCCGCGACACCAAGCTTGGGAAGCTTGTACTCTGCCAACTGAGCTATGCCCGCTCTGATCTATCTTATAAGAGAAAACAAAATAACAGTCAAGTTATAAAATCGCTTATAAAATCGCTTCACGATTTTATGCGCCTTAGGCGCATGAATATGACGCGGCTTGTCTGCCTCAGGCAGGCTTGTCTGCCTCAGGCAGGCTCCGCCGCTTTGATCAATGAAATTCTGAGATGAAAGTCTTTTACAAAGAAACTCCAGAATACTATAGTAACGAGCGAAGATTCGAATTACAGAGTGAAAAATGCAAAGATCTTTCTATAGACGTCTCGTCGCCCGAGGTATTAGGGAGGAATGAGCGTACATGAAAAGGATGAAGCTAAAAACTGTTGCCCTGGCAGGGCTTTCCGGTCTCATGCTGACTGCCTCCTTCCCTTCGCTGAATCTGGAGTGGATCGCATGGATCTCCTTCATACCCCTTTTCATCGCCCTTCAAGGCCAGTCCCCCCTGAACGCATTCAAATTAGGGCTCATCACTGGTCTCTGCCACTATGGGACATTGCTCTATTGGATCGTGGTGGCCCTTTCCCGTTATGGCGGTATACCATTGATCCCAAGCCTTGCAGTGTTATTGCTTCTCCTTGTCTACCTGGCACTGTATCCTGCCTGTTTTGCCCTTTTCCTGGCCAGGGTTTTCCCCCTCAGGTTTTCCTCGTATCTAGGAGCCGGCATCTGGGTGTCGCTCGAGTACGCACGGGCACACCTGTTGACCGGCTTCCCCTGGTGTCTCTTAGGCTACAGCCAGTTCCTGAGACTTCCGCTCTTACAAATAGCGGATATCACGGGTGTGTACGGCATCTCCTTCCTCGTAATCCTGGGGAACCTGGTCCTCTACAAGCTGCTGCTTTATTGGTCCCATGAGAGAAAACAATCTCTCGTAGCAGAGGTGGTGATCATGGTCATTATGGTAGGTATAACCCTCTTGTACGGGTACCATCATCTGAAAGGAACCTCTCAAGACGCCGGGACCGAGAGAAAGCTCAAGGTTGCTATCGCCCAAGGAAATATCGATCAAGCAATAAAATGGGACGAGAACTATCAACAGAGAACACTATCTATTTACGACACGCTTTCCCAAGGCTCAACCCCGTTTCAACCCCACCTTATCGTGTGGCCCGAAACCGCTGTTCCGTTCTTCTTCCATGATAACATCGATCTGTCTCGGTTCGTATATCGGGTTGCGAGGATAACCGGTGCAGCCATACTGTTCGGTTCTCCTGCCTATGAAACAAAGGGCCACGCCATCTCCTATTACAACAGGGTGTATCTGCTTCACGCTGATGGGCACTACAATTACTATGATAAGGTACACCTTCTCCCTTTTGGTGAGTATGTTCCGCTGAAACGATTCCTGCCCTTTGTTCACCGGCTCGTACCAGCAGCTGGGGACTTTACGCCCGGGACAAGGCTCAAGACGCTTCGTTCGAATAATCTCCTGGTGGGGCCTCTCATCTGCTATGAAGCGATCTTTCCAGAGCTCTCTCGGGCGCTCGCGAGTAAGGGCGCCGAGCTGTTAGTGAACGTAACCAATGACGCCTGGTTCGGACGAACCAGCGCACCCTATCAGCACCTGTGCATGGCTGTGCTGAGGTGCATAGAAACCCGGCTTCCCATGGTCCGCGCTGCGAATACCGGGCTCAGCGCCTTTATCCTGCCAGACGGAAAAATTGTAAAACAGAGCGGGCTCTTTACCAGGGAGCTCCTAACCCATGAGCTTCGATTGGGACAGCACCATACAACATTTTATTCACGGTACGGGGATATTTTTGCTATACTACTCTTGATGGGAACGATTATATGGCTTACATGGGCCTTAACAATCAAAAAGGAGTGATACCATGGAATACGCAGACACGAGCGAAAGAATAGCATCTCTGAACAAGAAATTAGATGATCTGTGGGAGCATCTTTGACCTCTCGAGGCATGAGCAGAGGCTACGGGACATCGAAAAGAGGCTGTCCGATACCGTTTTTTGGCAGCACAACCGCGAAGAGGCAACAGAGCTCAGCCAGGAGAGGGGACGTATCGCCAACCAGCTGGAGGAGTGGCATCGATACAAGAACGATCTAGAGGAGATCGATATCTTAGCAAAACTCGCCCACGAGGAACACGACGAAGCTTCACGCATCGATCTCGACAATGAGCTATCGCAGCTGGAAGAGGAGATTGCCCGCTACGAATTTCAGACATTGTTGGGTGAAGAGGATGATAAAAGAAACGCGATCATGGCGATCAACGCAGGAGCAGGCGGCACTGAGGCCCAAGATTGGGCGGAGATGCTGTTCAGGCTCTATCTGAGATGGGCCGAATCCAGAAAGATGAAGACCAGCATCGTTGATTATCTCCCTGGGGATGAGGCGGGAATCAAGAACGTGACCCTAACCCTGAGCGGCCCTTTTGCGTATGGGTATCTGAAATCCGAGCATGGCGTTCACAGGATGGTCCGTGTATCGCCCTTTGATGCCAACGGCAGAAGACACACCTCTTTTGCCTCGGTCTCCGTTCTTCCGGAGATAGAAGACGACATAACCATCGATATCAATGAAAATGACCTCAGGATAGAAACCTTCCGGTCGAGCGGGCCGGGAGGCCAGCATGTGAACAAGACCAGCTCCGCAGTTCGGATTATCCACCTTCCGACCAATATCGTTGTCCAGTGCCAGAACGAAAAGTCTCAGCACAGAAACAAGGATATGGCCCTGAAGATCCTAAAGGCACGGCTCTATGCGCTGGAAAAGGAGAAACAGGAACAAGAAAAACACCTTCGACACCGATTACAGAAGGAGATAGCTTGGGGGAGCCAGATACGATCTTACACCTTCAATCCATATCGCTTGGTGAAGGATCACCGGACAAACCTCGAGGTAGGGGACGTTGAACGGGTAATGAACGGGGATATTGATATGTTCATCGATGCGTACCTCAAGTGGCTCTGTGAATAGCCGGGTTAGGCTTTATCCTCCCTTATAGGCTGCCTCCATGTCCTTCATGTAGCGCTCGATGCCCGTTACGATTCCTGAGGCAACCCTCGTGAGATACGCATCGCTGCCGAGCCGTGCGCATTCGACCGAATTCGTAATATAGCCTATCTCCACGAGGACAGCAGGCATCTCGGCACCGATCAACACATAGAACGGCGCCTGCCTCACGCCTCTATTTTTTACCTGTTTGTATCCTCCCTTAACCTCGCTCATCAACCCGCTGTGCACAAACTCAGCCAGCCTGCTCGACTCATGTATCTTGGTATTGAGCATGAGGTCATTGAGGATCATCTGGAGATCGCTGATATTCTTGGTGGAGGTGGCATTTTCCCTGGCCGCCAGATTCATGCTGTCTTCATCCAAGGCAATATTCAGGAAGTAGGTCTCCAGACCCTGGACATTGGTGTACTTATGCGCATTGACATGAAGGGAGACAAACAGATCCGCCTTTTCTATGTTAGCCACTGCGGTTCGCTTTTCTAGAGGCAAGAATACATCGGTTCCTCTCGTGAGCACGGGCTGGCAATCGAGTTCATTTCGTACCTTTCCCGCCAGGATACGGGCGAGCTTGAGCACGATGTCTTTTTCCCTCATCCCGTTCCT
>CAYPNL010000314.1:0-8058 GCA_964412045.1 uncultured Desulfobacteraceae bacterium | reverse complement strand
AAGTCAACATTGGTGTCATTGCGAGCGAAGCGAAGCAATCTCAGTCAATGTAACTACTTGAATTTACGAGATTGCTTCGTCACTCCGTTCCTCGCAATGGCCGGTAGAAAGACTTTTTACGAGTTTGTCAATGTTACAACTCAGCACATGACCCCGACGCTTCGCTTCAGGGTTATCTATAAAAATAACGTGACCCCCACCTCTATCCTCCCCCTTCAAGGGGGAGGATAGAGGTGGGGGTGGAAGTTACTGAGGAGAGTATAAAATTGCTTGCATGGCATACCAAGATACATTGCGGTTATGGGGCGTTTTTTTGAGTGAACGGCTATAATGTCCGCGACTTCACCTCAGCCCTTCTACCAATGCCCTGATTCCCCTTACAGGATTCCCCTCGAGGTGAAAGCGGATCAGCTTTCTGCCGCGGGCGATAAGGGCCTGCCGGTCTCCTAGTGCCTGGGCTGCCTTGAGCACTCCAAAACTCATTGATGATTCAGCAGAGCCGGCCTCATCAGGAATCTCCGCATCCTGCGGATCATCGGCGGTGAACTGGACAAAGAGCCCCTTTCCGGCATCGCCCTTGTGAAGCTGACCCGTAGAGTGAAGGTATCGCGGTCCGAAGCCGAGTGTAGTTGGCAACCGAAATCGATCCCGGAGGGCTGCCCTCATATCGTGCAGTGCCTCAGTGACATCGGGCGTCGGCTGAAGAAAGGCCTGAATCGAAACATAGGCCCCTTCCTGCGCATTGCCGAGAAATTCGGTGAGTGCTTCAGAGGGATTACCCGCCGTGACCTCCCCATACACGGCAATGCCGTCTTTGCTCAGGGTTGGCCGTTCAAGGGGCAGCGATCCTTTTTCTTTATACGCAACCGCCGCCTGACGGGCCAGGGCTTTAGCTGCCTCCACATCAGGCTGATCAAAGGGGTTGATTCCCAAACGGTGGCCTGTAAGGGCCACGGCCATCTCCCATAGAAAAAACTGCCCGCCGAGATCGTAGGGATCTTCCAGGGATAGTCGAACCATGGGGTGCCCTGAACCTTCCAGCTCCTCAACTGCTTCCTGGTTCTCCTCATCTCCCATAAGGTGCGTGTATACGAAGAGGCGATCCTCTCCGTAGCCGGCAGCCGAGCCTATGCTCTCCCCAACAACCGGCACGATCCCCCTGCCCTCCTTGCCGGTGCTCTCCGCGATGAGCTGCTCTACCCAATCGCCAAAGCTCTCGATGAGAGGCGAGCTGATGAGCGTTACCTTGTCCCTGCCCTGCTGAGCCAGCTGACCCAGTATCACGCCGAGCCGTGCCCCGGGATTATCTTCCTGCCCCGGAGCTCGAGATGTTGCACAGCTGCCTGCCATAGCAGCTGCTCGACTGAGCAGTATTCCAAGATCCATGCCGATGAGCGCTGCCGGAACAAGCCCAAAAAAGGAGAGTGCTGAGTAGCGCCCCCCGATGTTCGGGTCGTTGAGGAAGCAATCGCGAAAGTGGTATCTCCGGGCCATATCGACCAGGGGGGTGTCCGGATCGGTTACGGCAATGAAGTGTCCTCCGGCTCCTTCCTCGCCCATAGAATCCCTTGCCCGGTTATAGAAGTATTTGAACAAAGAAAGGGTCTCAACCGTGGTACCTGACTTGGTGGAGACGATAAATACTGTACGAACCGGATCGAGCCTCTCGGCATGAGCCAGTATGGCTCCCGGGTCGGTGCTATCGAGCACGGCCAGATCCAAATACCCATCCTTCACACCGAATGTCTTTCTTAACACATCAGGCGCCAGGCTGGATCCGCCCATACCCAGCAGCAAGGCCTCGGTATACCCGGACTCACGAACTCCTTCTGCAAAGGCGGTAATGCGCCCAACATTCTCATGCATGTTCTTCGAGCTGTGAAGCCAGCCCAAGCGGTTGGCGATCTCCGTGGGCTCGGGCTTCCACACCGTGTGATCGTGAGCCCATATGCGGGAGATAATCCTCTCTTGCCTTACCTGTTCCAGGGCCTTCTCGACGGTGCTCTGGTAAAGGCCCACATGATATTCCACTGCTTTGGCGAGCTCCTTCATCTGCGGCCTCCTATGGTAGGCGGTAATTATTACTTCCTAAATCAGATACGACGGAATTAAGGAACTGCGAATTGAGGAATTGAGGAATTGAATATAAGCGCTTCAATTGAATCTCTCAATTCCTAAATCCCTGAATCCTTTTCAGCAATCCTCTTGCAGCGTGGGCAACCTGTTCCGCGGTAATGCCGAATTTCTCATAGAGGACCTGTGCCGGGGCGCTCGCACCAAAGCCTTCCATGCCTATCACCGCTCCCTCCAGGCCCACATAGTGTTCCCAGCCCAGCTTTATACCTGCCTCGACAGCAACACGAACCCTCACCGATGATGGCAGGATATCTTCTCGATACTCGGCAGGCTGCTTATCGAAGATCTCCCAGCTTGGAAGCGAAACAACCCTTATATTCACGCCCTCATCGGCGAGCTGTTTGCCCGCATCGAGGGCAATGTGCGTCTCTGATCCGGTACCGATCAAGATCGCCTCTGGATTGCTTCCTGACTGCCACAGTATGTAGCCTCCGCGGCGCAGTCCCTGCGCGGGCCCGCATTCCAACCGATCAAGAACCGGCACGCCCTGCCTGGTGCAGATAATGGCGGTTGGTCCATTTGTTTTCATCAGGGCAACTCCCCAAGCCTCCACGGTCTCCGCTGCATCAGCGGGACGAATAACGGTCAGATTTGGGATCGCACGGAGGTTCATCAAGTGCTCGATGGGCTGATGCGTAGGGCCGTCCTCGCCCACCCCGATGCTGTCATGGGTGAAGATGTAGATAACGCGCGCCTCGGATAGTGCTGCCAAGCGAATAGGAGGCCGCATATAGTCTGAGAACACCAGAAACGTGGCAGCATAGGGGATGAAACCCCCGTGTATCGCCATACCCGTAGTAAGGGCGCCCATGGCATGTTCCCGCACCCCGAAGTGAACATTGCGCCCGCTGTAACCCCACTCGCCTCCCACCATACCCTGCACACCCTGTTTCGGCATCTCGGGATGCTCAAAATCGCCGAAGCCCTTGATCCAGGAGAAGGTAGAGGGATTGAGATCGGCAGATCCACCCATGAGCTCCGGAACCTTTGCAGCTAAGACTTGCAGAATGGTCTCAGATGCCTTGCGGGTCGCAATACCCTTTTCTTGGCCGTGAAAGGAGGGTAGCCCTGCGTCCCAGCCCGCAGGGAGCTCCCCCCGCATCCTTCGGTTAAATTCCTCGGCCAGCTCCGGATAGGCAGTGCGGTACTGCGTGAAACTCTCCTCCCATTCCGCTTTTTTTTCGCCCGCGCTGCTCAATGCCCTTCTGAAATGCTCAGACACATCTTCCGGGACATAAAAATCCTTCTCTGTAGGCCAGCCGAGGTTCTCCTTTGCAGCGAGCACCTCCGCGGTTCCAAGAGGCGAGCCATGGGTCCCGAAGGTGCCCTGCTTGTTCGGCGCTCCGAAACCGATGATAGTGCGCACCGATATGAGCGAGGGTTTTGCGGTTTCCGCTCTTGCTGCATTGAGTGCTTGATCGATTGCATCGACATCGTTTCCCTCCTCGACCACCTGCACGTGCCATCCGTAGGCCTGAAACCGCATTTCTACGTGCTCGGTGAAGGTAAGGTCTGTTGAACCAGCGAGCGAGATGCGGTTGTCGTCAAACAGGACGATCAATTTCCCGAGACCGAGGTGTCCTGCCAGGGAACATGCCTCAGAGGATACCCCCTCCATGAGATCGCCGTCGCTGGCGATGGCATAGGAAAAGTGATCGACGATATCATGGCCCGGACGATTGTAACGGGCTGCAAGATGAGCCTCGGCAAGGGCCATGCCGACTGCGTTGCTGATTCCCTGGCCAAGGGGCCCGGTGGTCACCTCTACTCCTGGCAGGAGATGGCTCTCAGGGTGGCCTGCTGTTCTGCTTCCCCACTGCCTGAAGGACTGCAACTCCGAGAGGGGGAGATCGTAACCGGTAAGATGAAGAAGCGCATACAACAAGATCGATCCATGTCCTGCTGAGAGGATAAAGCGATCGCGATCCACCCATAGAGGATCAGCGGGGAGGTGCTTGAGGTGCCTCGTCCACAGGACATACGCCATAGGTGCCGCTCCCATCGGCATGCCGGGATGGCCTGAGTTAGCCTTCTGGATTGCATCGATGGCCATAAAACGGATGGCGTTGATACATCGCTGATCGATTGAGCTCTGTGCATTCATCTCGGGCTCTCCTTTCTGTTCCGTTATCACATCCGCGCTGTCGCAAGCCCGTAAAGCGCTGCACCCATAAGCGCAGTCTTGGGGTTACAGATCACATGCACGGGTATCCTGGAGAGCAATCCTGAAAATCGCCCCTTGTTCGCGAAGCTCTCCATAAAACCCCCTTTATCGAGCAAGGGTACAATGCGCGGGGCAATACCCCCTCCGAGGTACACCCCTCCGACTGCCATCACCTTGAGCGCAAGATTTCCCGCCTCGGCCCCGAGAATGGAGATAAAAATAGCAAGTGTTTTGTTGCACAGCTCGCATCTCCGCTTATCTTCAAGGGCCGTGCTGACGATCACGGGGGTTGGATCATCCGCCGATCTCAGTTTCTCGGCAACCCAATCCTGCTCCTTCGCATACCCGCTTTCCTTGAGAAAAGCATACACGTTGGGCAGCCCCTGGCCTGAGCATATACGCTCCAGGCTCACGTGCCCATACTTCTGATGAAAGGTGCGCAGAAGCTCAATCTCTAAGTTGCTGTTGGGCCCGAAGTCGGCATGCCCACCCTCGGAGGGGCATGCCCGGTACCGTCCGCCATCCCATGTGAGAAAGGCCTCCCCGAGCCCCGTACCCGGCGCGATCACGGCCATGGCACCCCGCTCAACCGGGACTCCCTGGTTGAGGGTGTGTAAATCCTCTTGCTCAAGGAGGGTTGCCCCATAGGCAATAGCCTCCACATCGTTCATGAGCGTGACCGAATTTACCCGGACCGTCTCTCGTAGCCGGGCCTCCTCGATCACCCAAGGCAGGTTGGTGATCCGTGCCCTTCCATCCAGCACGGGACCTGCAACACCGAAACTGGCGCGCTCGATTATAATTGAAGCCTGTGAAAGGAACCTCATCACCAGTTCCTCGAGGTTCGAGAATCGAGCATTGGGGAACGTGGACTCAATGATAGGTATTCGAGGCCCGCGGTCTTCAGAAAAAACGCCGAGGTTCGTTTTGGTACCGCCGATGTCGCCTGCCAGGAGCATGGTCCCTTTCATAAAGACCCCTACAACTTCAGAAGCGCATCGAGGAAGCTCATGCCGGTGCCTTTTTTCTTCATCGCCATAAGGGGAACGGTGGTGGTTTCAATAAGGTGTTCCGTAACGCTCCCGAGCAATACACCTGCGCCCGCCTTTCTCCCCCTGGCGCCGATAACGACCAGTGATATCCCGCGCTCCTCTATTACCTCCTCGATCCCCCGTGACTCCTTCTTTTCCAGCTTAAATATGGGGACTGCGGTAAGGCCCTTCAGGTCAAGCTTTTTGATAAATTTCTCATAGTGTTTTTCAGCGTGGCCCTTCATGATCTCTGCAAACTGCTCATAGCTCTTCCCTGTCTTGTAATAACCCATGGGCACGCTGTAAACATGCAGGCAGTATATCTCCTTGATCCCGGTAGCGGCCAGGCCGATTGTCACGGCCGCTTCCATTGCATCGAACGAGTTCTCCGAAAAATCTACTGGAACAAGGATATTCGTGAACCACGCCTTACTCCCCTCAGGCACGAACAACACGGAACATGGGGCCTTACGTGCCAGCTTTTCGAACAGTGCCCCGCTTGCCGTCGGCTCTCTTCGCTTCCTCATCACGATGAGGTCGATATCCTCTTCCTTGGCCGTGCGCAGGAACTCGATCAGCGGCGAACCCTCAACGACCTGGTAGCTGATCTCGGTGTCAGGATGGCCATCAAAGTATGTATGAACCAATTCCTCCATCTCACCTCTCGCGTATTCATCAACCGGTTGAAAGAGATCCGGATACTCCTTCAGGATATCCTCCGGGAGGTCCACGCTGCTCGCCACGTGGAGGAATACGACTTTCTCCGATTGAGTCAGTCTGCTTATCATCGCAGCGTAACGGATTGAGGCCCCATCTTGATTGGCAAAGGAAATCCCTGCCAAAATGCGTTTGATTCGATACATGCCCTACTCCTTTCTCATGTCCCGCAATTCTGAGTGATTGTGCTGTTTATTTCCAACGACAGCTATATCCTTAAACCCTCTAATCATGCATCGTTCAGACCCCTGCACAAGGTCATACCGGCTCGCATTGAGGGCTCACGCTCATCATGCTCACAGGGTTAGCGAAGTATAAAATAAGGGCTAATACGAGTCAAGCCGCAATAAATCAAGGACAAAATCAAATCAACAATATGTGTATTGACTGTTTATCTGAGTATATATATACTTTTGACCTTTGCACGACCATGCACTTGGAAAAAAGGACAACAAAATAAGAAAGGATGGCGCCTTGCCAAAGCAATAACCTCATGCCCAAAACCGATGATAAAACGCTTAACTCTAATAATGCCTTTGATACGTTCCCCTCCGATGAAGAGTCTGGACTGGATACTACAGCGCATTTATCCAAGAAAATGTTAGTTGGTGAAATCCCGATCAAACAGCAGGCCTTTTTGGAAATCATTGGGCGCAGTAAAGGCAATAAACTGATCGAGCTAGGGGAGGAGGAAATCATTATCGGCCGGAGTCCGGTTTGTCAACTCCGGCTTTCATCGAAGAATGTCTCCCGAAAACATGCCAGGATCTTTTTCCGAAACGATGAGTACTATATTGAGGATCTAGGCAGCATTAATGGCACCTATGTGAACGGCATAAAGGTCGTAAAGTGTGCCCTAAGAAAAAATGATCTCATTTATATGGGGGGAGCGAGAATCCTGTTTAACGAATAGAAGGCTCAAAACCACCATGCCACACGTTGATCAAGCCAACCCTCTGGTCACCTTCTGGGGAACCCGAGGATCTATATCCACCCCTGGCCGAACTACCGAACGATACGGCGGCAATACCCCGTGTATAACCATCTTCCATAAGGACACTCGCCTAATTCTGGATGCTGGTACCGGCATCAGGAATTTTGGCCTAGATATTCGAGATGAGATTGGCAATCCTGAAAACCGACTCTCCCTACACCTGTTTTTGAGCCATACCCACTGGGATCATATCCAGGGGCTCCCTTTCTTTCAGCCCGCCTATGACAAGGAAACCACTCTCACCATCTATGGGAGCCCCAATAAGGAAAATTTCCTCGCCTCTGTGCTCAAAGGCCAAATGGACAAAGAGTACTTTCCTGTGAGCATGTCGGTATTCTCAGCGGATATTCGCATTAGGGAAATGTCCGAAGAGATCATACACCTCGGCGAGCTTACCATTGAGTGGCAGGAACAGATTTACCATCCCGGCGGCTCTGTGCGATATAGCATACAAGTAGACGGAAAAAAGATTATCTATGCCACAGATGTAGAGCTTAATCGTATCTTCCAAGGGGAATCACGCGAGGATGAAGCCAAGGCTTTGGCTCGGGAATACCTTGAATTCGTGCATAACGCCGATCTGTTGATCGCCGATGGCCAGTATACCGAGGAGGAATACGCAAGTAAGGTGGGATGGGGACATTCCTCGATTCCACTACTCCTCGATGTAGCCTATGAAGCCCAGGTTAAGCAGCTCGTGATCTTTCATCATGATCCACAACATTCGGATAAGTTCTTGGACGAATTCTGGATGGAAAACAGATCCACGTATCTTTCCGCCTACAAGAAAATGGATATATTCTGGGCCAGGGAGGGCCTTACTCTGGAGATATAGAAAATCCGTAGCAATTTAACTTTTTGAAAACGACGACCGCCCATTGCGTAAGGCCGCATACGTCAGCCGTGGTGAGACCTATGGGCATGGAGCAAAAAAAGACATACCCATGCTCAACCATTCAGTTTCTTTCATGTATAACCCTGAAGCGCCATTCGGCCTCGAGCTCATGGCCGAGAGG
>CAYPNL010000313.1:0-3316 GCA_964412045.1 uncultured Desulfobacteraceae bacterium | reverse complement strand
GAGAAAGAACTCCAGTTAAAATATGACGGAGTCGGTGGGGATTGGGGATGGCTCCCATACCGTGTGCCTTTTTTTAGGGAAAAGTATGGTGAGACAGCCTATGGAGTGGTTAAAAAAATGAAACAGCTTTTTGATCCCAATAATATATTGAATCGTGGCAACCTTGAAGGAGAGGGATAATGGACGAGGAACAACGTGAAGTAAACTTTGAGAGAGATTTGCATGAGGCGCTTATCGCCTGTGAGAAGTGCCATTTCTGTCATACGGTGTGCCCGGTGGTTGATACCAGGATCACACAAGGGCCGTTTGGCATCAACCGGGCCATTTACTATGCGTTACAATGGAATGTATTCGATCAGGGATTGCGGGATTTGGTGTATTCATGCTCCACCTGTGGAAAATGCGATATCATGTGTAAAAAGGTTTCACGTGCTCTGCCGCTCACCGAACTCATTGAAAAGGCGAGAGAATTCCTTCTGGTTGAGAAGGAGGCAGGCCCCATGCCTGAGCAGGTTGCAGCCTTAAAGAATATGCATGTCCGCGGTAATCCGTGGGGTAGCCCTCCCCATGAAAGGACAAAATGGGCCGACGGGCTTGAGGTGCCTTTTGCCTCAAAAGACAATCACACGGATGTACTGTACTTTGTGGGCTGTGCATCTTCCTATGATCCACAGGGACAGAAGATTGCAAAGAGTCTGACCAGAATTTTTAACAAAGCAGGCATTAACTTTGGGATCCTGGAAAACGAGGTATGCAGCGGGCATGAGGCTAAGAGGATGGGCGAAACCGGACTCTTTGCCTACCTCTCCGAGGCCAATATGGAGATGTTTAAGGATGCGGGGATTCAACACATCGTTACCGGCGATCCTCACAGCTTCTACAGCTTCACCCATGAATACCCTGAACAGGGGAATGGGATTAAAGTTCAACACTACGCACAATTTCTGGATGAGCTTATAGATGATGGAAAACTCAAACTTACTAAAAAGCTAAACAAAACTGTTACCTATCACGACCCCTGTTATCTGGGAAGGCACAGTCAATTATTTGAGGAGCCGCGGAAGCTAATCCAGAGCATACCTGGCATTACCCTTGTTGAGATAGAGAATAATAGGCAGGACAGCGACTGCTGCGGCATGGGTGGCGGCCGGATGTGGATGGAGCCGCCTCAAGGTCTGCTCTCTTCACAGGCAATAGCTGAGAGACGTGTTCTACAGGCTCTTGCAACTGGTGCTGAGATACTGCTTACGGCGTGCCCGTTTTGCAATATAACACTTAATGACGCGGTGAAATCGCTTGAAAAAGAGGAAACTATCAAGGTCATGGACATCACGGAGCTCATTTCTATGTCGCTGTAAGTCTCATTAAAATTTAAGCACAAAGGAGGATAACGGATCATGAAGGATGTTCAGATACAGAATCACCCATGGGAAACGCCGAACTGGCACGTAAGCCCCTGGAATTACCTCCCTGAGGTGACCAAAGACTTCAACCCTCCCAAGCAAGTCAAGATCCATGACATCACCTTACGGGACGGCGAGCAGCAAGCCAAGGTGATCTTCACCAAGGACGATAAGATCAGGATCGCCGAGAAGCTTTCCGAGATCGGGGTCCACCGCATCGAAACCGGCATGCCCGCGGTCTCCCCCAACGATGAGGCTGCTATACGGGAGATCGTCAAGCGAAACCTCCCTTCTGAGATCTTCTGCTTCTCCCGGTGCATGGTTCCAGACGTCAAGCTGGCAGCAGACTGCGGAGTAAAGGGAATCGTTATTGAGATTCCTTCCAGCAAGCACCTCATCGAGGAGGGTTATAAATGGCCTATGGAGAAGGCAATCGATCTCTCAATCAAGGCCACGGCAGCAGCAAAAGAGGAGGGACTTTATACGGTGTTTTTCACCATCGATGCCACCAGATCTGATATGAACTGGCTCTTGGATCTGGTCGACCGTGTGGCAACCGAGGGCCACATGGATGCCTTTACCCTAGTCGACACCTTTGGAGTACTCTCACCCCAGGCAGCCACCTATTTCACGAAGAAGGTAAAGGAGAGGATCAAAAAGCCTCTCGAGATCCACTTCCACCCCGATTTCGGCCTGGGTGTAGCCAATACCATCAATGCAGTGCTGGCAGGAGGGGAGGTCATACACACCACTATCACCGGGATCGGGGAGCGGGCAGGCAACACCCCCATGGAGGAAACAGTACTGGCCCTGCTTATGCTGTACGGGATTGATACCGGCATTGATTACTCCAAGCTCAACGAGACAGCTAAGTTGGTTCAGGACCTTTCAGGCGTGAAGGTTGCCGGCAATCGGTCCTTTATCGGTGATGATGCTTACACTATCGAGTCTGGCATTGTCACCGGCTGGTTCAAGAACGTCTTCGAGAAGAACCCTACCACGGTCTTTCCGGTACACCCTGATTTCGTGGGCCATGAAAATCCTCAAATTGTGATGGGGAAAAAGAGCGGCCTCGATAACGTGTATATCTGGGCTGGAAAACTCAATATCAAGCTGACCGAGGATGAGGCCATGGCAGTGCTCAAGGAGGTGAAGCGCGCATCCCATGACCTGAAACGGGTCCTAACGGAGGATGAATTTAGGAAAACAGTTGGACAAGTTAAGGAATAGCGTTATAGGGTAGATGATGGGTGAAAGTGAGGGAGAGAACTATTGACCTACACAGACCAAATCGTGAGCTTCATAGTGGATTCAAAGAAAGAATTGCTGCCGCAAGAGGTGATCGAGCAGGCAAAGATATTCATCTTAGATACACTTGGGTGTGCGATTGGAGGGTACTGCACTAAACCGGGGAGACAGGTTGTCGCACAGGCAAGGGAATTCAGCGGTGGGGGAGAAGCAACCCTTTTCGGTAATGGCAGCAAGGTATCCCTCCCTTTTGCCTGCTGGGCCAATTCAACGTTGGCCAATATCTTAGATATGGATGATGTCTTTGCCGGAACTGCTCACCAGGCAAATTGCCTCATTCCCACCGCGTTTGGCATTGCCGAGTCGAAGAGATTATCCGGCTTGGATGTTATCCACGCAATTGTGGTGGGCTTTGAAGTGGGATCTCGCATAATGATGTATTCTTGGCCTTCGCCTGGCAAGTCACGGACCTACTTTCCGTCCACTTGGCAGATTTTCGATGCAGTATCCGTAGCCGGAAAGCTATTCGGTCTTGGGCAAAAGGAGCTCCAGCATGCCTTTGGCCTTGCCGGAAGTACTCCACCAATACCTATTGATATGAAGAAGTTTGTTGAACGGCCAATGGGACTTGCCAAGAATGTATTTGGATGGACTACCTTTACCGG
>CAYPNL010000312.1:0-20012 GCA_964412045.1 uncultured Desulfobacteraceae bacterium | reverse complement strand
TGACCCCGGTTACATAAACTCAATGACAATTTAACCCCAGTACGATATTCCATGCCTACGGGGTAAACTGGGCAGGCTCTGTTGAATAACTCAAACCGTAAAGGTAATAGAAGAGCAAAACTAGAAATTCCGAATGAAGCCTCGATACGCTCCCCTTGAAAGAACCATCGGATTGTTGTACACTGCAATGTGGAAACTAAGGGAAATAAAGGAGTCAGCTCTATGACGAACTTAACCGTGCAAGTGCCGGACCGGCTGGCTAAGGAGCTCAATGAGGCCGGCCAGGAGTTCATTGCTGAGATGATTGAATTGGGTCTACGCACCCGCAAGATTGAACAGGCGCTGGTGCAATACGGGTGTGGCACGATGAGCCTTGGAGCGGCCGCACACCTTGCCGGCATTACGGAAGGCGAGATGGCCCGTCACGCTTATGCTCGTGGTTTGCAGCCTCGTTTCACCGACGAAACGTTGGCTGAGGAGTTGGCCTAGTGCCCACTGTGCTGTGTGATTCGGGACCGCTTATCGCCCTGGCAAAAATGAATAGGCTTCGCCTCCTTCTTGACCTGTGGGGAAGTGTCCACGTTACAGAGCAGGTGTATCGAGAAGCAGTAACCTTCGGCCATTCGCTCGGTGCTCCAGATGCGCTCACCATCCGTCTCTTCTGGCAAAAACATAATCTTCCCATTATAAGGGTTTCCGATGACGTTCTCACTGCCTATAAACCCGCTATCACACTTGATCCGGGGGAACGGACTACCTTCGCCCACGCAATGACCTTGAAAGAGGTGCTGGTTCTCGTTGATGACGAAGACGCCCGCACGGAAGCGCGTCGCCTTGGCCTGCCCGTCCGAGGCACAATCGGAGTGCTGGTCGAAGCTTACCGGCGTGCACTGCTTTCACTTCCTGAAATCGAGCTTCTCTTCAACGAGATTTCTGAGCGTGCAGATATATGGATCAGTTCCAACCTATGTGCACGAGTCCTCAAATCGCTTAAATCCGCGTAATCCGGGACCCCTTGTTCTTTCTATATATAACGCTCTTCATATTTACCTATTTGAAATGTCACTGAATGACCTGCACTGGGAAATCAATTCGAAAAGGCAATCGAGCACATAAGATTATGCGTTATTGTGCAGACTTCTGAGAAAGAAATCGCAGGGGGCACTCGCCCAGCAGTTGCTTAAGGTTCCTTGAGGCACAATGGAGGAAAAGAAGCGGTGAAAGGGTGAAGCGGTGAAGGGCGTAAGGCGAGAAGAAACTCAAAACTAAAAGCTCAAACCGGGATGCAACTGTATTTCCTGTGATAATAAAACAAAAAGGATGTTGGATAAACAGTATATGGAGTAGAAGTTTAAACTTTGAAATGGGAAGAGGGATAAAAAAAGGCATCACGGAAGTATGGAGGGAAGAATGGCAGTCTATCGCTCGCCAAGCGATTGCTTAACGTTCCTTGAGACAGGAAATGAACGGCTTTATAGGCGTCAGGGATAATGAGTGGAGCAGAAACGGCGTAAAAATCATGGCGTAAGGCAATCCAATCGCATTGAGCAGAATCTTTTAGTCGAGGTCAAGCTATAGCAGAGTATTGAATTCTTCCAGGGTGAGACCAGCTTGGCGTATGATTGCACGCAAGGTACCCTTAGCAATTTCCTTATGGTTGGGTATAGTAAGGCGACGATAGGGAGGAATCTCGTTTCGTAAGATCATGTGGCTGCCCGTCTGATGATCAACATGGTAGCCGACTTTTGTTAAGGCTGTGCATACTTTGCTTCCAGAGAGAATCGGCAGTTTGGTCAAATCGCAACCTCAACGATTTCTTCTTCAATGGGAGGCGGGATCGGCTCGTCATGTTTATGTAAGCTTTCGAGATAGCCACGAATCGCGTCTTGGACGTTTTCGATCGCCTCTTTTCTTGTCGTACCCTGTGAAATGCAACCCGGTAAGGAGGGACACTCGACGACAAAGGCTCCATCTTCATCCCGTTCAATGATGATACGGTATTTCATCGGATTTCCTCCTGCACTCTTTTTTTATTAAGTTTATCATATCACGAGATGGAAAACAGTTGAAGCTATTTCTATATATAACGCACATAAAATTATAAGTTTTTATGCGGACTTCTACGAAAGAAATCGCAGGGACACTCTCCCGGCAATTGCGTAACATTCCTTGAGACACCAAATGAAGGGCTCCATCGGCGTCACGGACAAGACTAGAGAAGAAGTGGGGAAAGGGAGAAAGGGAGAAGCGGGAAATCCGCCATAAAAACGGCGGACAAGCCGGGGAAAGGGAGACGCTGAAAGCGAGAGGTAGCTCCCCAGTGAAATAGGTTCTTTTTTGAACCTTTGCTTCCCAATTTCACGGGGCGAGCATAACTGACGGCTCACAGCTCATAAAAGGGGGGCAATAGGCACCAGGAATATGGCACGAAGTGTGCTGTATAACAGCATGGAGAGGGTTGGATATGTGATAGAGATCACAGCCTTCACAAACCCTGTGATCACGCCTTTAAACCTGATGCCGCTTGCCACGACCGAGACCTGAGAACAAACAGAAAACCCTTTGATATCCCGGTTTTCTACCTGTCGCAGTCTCCGATGCGTCGCCCGGAAATCGTGTTTTTCACCTGTGTGCCGTATGGGGCGATGGTCATTTGCATGGTACCCTGCATGCTGTCACCATGGTATGTGATCTGGCCCGTCCCTTCCATACTGCCTCCCTGGCCGCCGCAGGTCATCTTCCAGGAGACGGCATTGCCTTTGGTTTGGATGTCCGTGACCTGACATTCCCGACTTGCATCTTTACTCATGGGCACCAGATCGTTGTTGGTTATGCACTGGGTATGGGTCATGGATTGCGGCGGCATGCCGGCCATCTCTGTTTTGGTGGTGATTTCCCATTTTCCAGGATTCATCTGCGGCCCGGCCCAGGCATACCCGATCAACAGGGAAATGGACGCAACCATACTGATGAAAATAATTTTTCTTGTCATGTGCAACTCCTCCTTGGATTAAAGCTTAATTATTTTCTATTTGTTTTCGACTTTCTTTTACAACCTGCACCGTTTATCCAAGATGATTTGAAAGATGTCTCGTGAAAAGTCTTATTTTGCGAGCGCATCCTGGGAGACCGGCTTAACTAACTCCACCCGGCGGTTTTTAGCCCGCCCTTCTTCAGTAGCATTAGGCATCACCGGTTTGGATTCGCCGTAGCCCTTGGGCAAAAGCCTGCGGGAATCGATCCCGAACAAACCGAGGTAGACGACCACGGTTTCTGCACGGCGCTGGGAGAGTTTCAGGTTATAGTCTTCCGCTCCCTGGTCGTCTGTGTGGCCCTGGACCTCGAGAATCAGATCGGGATAATCCTTTAATAGTGTTACCACGTGCTGCAACTCCTTGGTTGATTCGGGCTGGAGAGTAGCTTTGTCCAGGTCGAAGAGGATACCATGCAGTCGGACACGTCCTTCGGCATCCAGCGCGGCTTTCATCTCGGCCGGTCCGAAGACCAGCGATTTCTTAAACGGCTCTTCGTCAACAATGATCAGATCCTGTTGTCCCAGCCCTGCGCTGCCGCTGACCCTGAGCCATGTGACTCCGCCGCCGTCCCGGGGTATTGTGAGAACCATCTGCCCCACATCTTCGAAAACGACCCGGCCGCCCTTTTCCTCAGCAGCTCTCTTGTAGTTCTCAAAAAATTCAACCTTGGAAATGGTCCTGACCCGGTCGCCGGAAGGTGTCCGAACTTCATAGAGGAGCCTCCAGTATTCACCTTTGATGGTCTTCTTTTCCCTCTTCTTCGTTTCCTCGTTGACATAGAAAAAATCGTAGGCATCAAAATTGCTGTGGCGCGACATGTTCTCGGCCAGAACCGAACCGGGGAACGGCCGGATTAGGGGGTGCTCCTTTACGCCTTGAGCATGGGCCGAGAAAGCAAAAATCACAAATAAAGCAAATATCAACAGTAGATTGAAACGTTTCATAAGAGTTCCTCCTTATGCTGTGCCTTCATTGAATATACCGTTTTCCTTTGGTTACGCCATGGTTTCCGGAATAGGCACGTGAAAGTCTAACGTAACATTTCTCCATGCCGCTGTAAACCCGGCATGAATGTTGCTGTTTACCCGCTATCTCTTTATGCAAAAGTCTGTATGCCTCCCTTCATGGTTTCTAAAATCCACGCCTCTGGTGAGCTCGGAGGCTTAACACCCGTGATTGCATTTTTCACCGGGTCATCAGCGCAATATTGACGGCGCACTTTTGCCCGTCCCCCTGGGCCTTCAGCGTGATCTGACTCGCGCCCTTGCTCAGCTGGATCACCCCCATGGGGCCCTGAACTATGGACATCCCGGGCTGCCACCCTTTTGCGGCCATGGCCTGTTTATAGAAGTCGACGACTTCCTGAGGACTTGCCGGCACCTCGAAGTCGACCCGACTGTTGGCGCCCATGGCCATCTCTTTGATCACCCTCGCGCCTTTCATCAGGGGCGCTTCACCGTTGAGGATCGTGCCGCTCGAGGCGGTTTGTTCAGCTTTGACTGAAGGTGGGGGTGCGGCTGTATCTTTCCTCACCTTCGGGGCCGGGGCGACGTTGGCATGGGCAGACTGATCCAGCTTGACCTTGAACGAGCCCTTGTGGACCCACACGCTAGCCCAGCCCGCCTGTTTACTGCCTGGAACGAACAGCGCTTCTGCCTCGTCCTTTTTTAATTTGAACGAGAATGTATCGATCTTCTTTGTTTTATTGCGGTCGGGGTAAAGATAGATCGTCCCGGAGGCATCAGACGAGATCCCGGTGACAATAATGGCCAGGTCCTTGCTGGGATTCAGTGGCTTACTTGTCCCGGATGGGTGGGCGACGGTGAATACATCCGTCACCTTGGGCTGCGGCGCCTTTGTGACGGCAGGTTTTTTGGCGGCGGCCTTTTTTTCCGGTGCGGGCTGCTCAAGGATGACCTGCACCCCGCCGCCTTTGGCGACGTCGATGCCAAGGTACCGGATGCCCATTTCAGCCGGGTAGTCCCAGGTCTTGCTCTGGCCGTTTTTCAGGACGACATCGGTTTCGTCGACCTTGTCTTTGTAGTCCTCGTCCTTGTAGACGGTAACCTTTACTTTGGACGCGGTGCCGTCCTGGCTGTCGCTCGTGATGCTGAGCCGGACATGCCGTTTGGCATCGACGTATGTGCCTTCCGCCCTATCCCGGATGCCGGTTACGATGAAGAAGGATGTGGTTTTGTCCTCATTAGAAAAGGAGAATTCCTCATTAAATACTTCGGCGATGATCCTGCCCTTTTCGACCGAGACGGAGATTTCCTCAGCCTGGTTCTGCGCGCCCACCAGGCATTCATCCCGGCGTCCCTTGCCCCTCAGGCTGAAGATCGTCCGCTGGCTGTCCAGGTCGATAGGCTGGCCGGCGCGGAACCCTTTGACGGAGAAGACGCTCTTGTCCTCTGTAAAATTCTCGAACTTGATCCGGACCTTTTTTTCCGGATCGACCGCCACCCGCATCTCGCCTGAGGGGCCTATGCGGCGGGCCCAGGGCGCCGTCCCCGTTGCCGTAGTCGTCAGGAAGGGCAGAGCCGCCTCTTCCCGGGCGCGTTTCTCGGCCGGGTCTTCCATCTTGGAGTATCCGGCCGGGATCTGGAATTCGGCTTCATCCATCGGGCCTTCCTTAATGTTTTTCAAAGCATATGTATTTCCATTCCTATGGTTTTCAAGGCGGATGAGAAATGCGTACGGTTTTGCCACCCAGGCAGTCACCGCATCTTTGCCTTCGCTCGACAAAATCACTTTGTCGCATTCGATTCCATCTATTTTTTCGCTGCCTCCGGACCGGCTTTCAAACTTCCCGAGCATCATCTCATATGCTTCAAAGGGATTGCTTATCAGGACAAAGAAATCGTTGTTGTTCATTTCCTTATATTCTTTTTTGTCGTGAATAAGGAGCCTGGTTTTGCCGCCTGTACGGTCTACCAGGATAGTACCCTTCATGCCATCCTCTTCCACATCCATCCGGTATTGATGGTCCAGCATATAAAATTTCCCGGTTTCGCTTTTCCCCTTCTCTGTGGTTACCATGTCTGCGGAGAATGAAGCGGCTAAACCGTTTCTGCTGGTCCCCGGGATGATGAAAAAAGCGATCATCACAAACACTAACAGGAACATGGAACCGTGTTTCCCCACGGTGATATGTGCGCAGAGTTTCATGTGTCTCTTTTCCTCCTTTGTTGTGAATACGTGAGTGCGGTTGATAGTATTTAATGGCCCCCCATAGATTCCAACAGCGAGATGATCGCCCTGCGGTTCTGCTGTTCATAGGGCTGTTCGCCACGGCGTTCGGTCTTGGCCCACGTCAAGGCGGTATTGCCCTTGTCATCCCGTGCGTTGATGTCGGCGCCGTGGTCCAGGTAGAATTGAACCGGCTCCAGCCAGGCCATCTTTGCGGCGAACATCAGGAGTGTATTGCCGTTTTTACTGATAGGCATATTGACGTCCGCTCCCCTGGACAGGAGATAGTTCAATGTATCCTGAACACCCGGTTTGAACTTTCCGCCTTGGGTTTTAAATGCTATTTTCCAGATGGGGGTATTCCGGTTTACCTCGATCCCCGCTTCGACCAACACGGGGATGACGTGCTGCCAGTTCTTGGTATTGCTCTGGGCTTGAAACAGGGCATCGTTGCCGTTGCGGTCCTTGTACCGGAGGTCTCCGCCGCTTTCAATGATGAGTCGGACCATGTCGGCTGTGCTCAGGTTGGCCGCTTTTTGCAAGAGCGGTGCGCCGTAAACAAGGGCATTGGGGTCTATTCCCCTGTCAAGATGCGACTTCACGGCAGCCACATCCCCGCTGTTCAATGCCTTTAGGATTTCCTGGGATGTGGTTTTGTCGAGACCGGTGGATGGAGCATCTTTTTGGGGGGCTTTTGTCGAACGGCCGTACTGACTCGGCTGGGTGCGTACGACTTTCGGAGCCGCCTGGGTTTTAGACGGCGCTGTACTTGCCTGCGGGACATCTTTTTTCTCTTGGGCCAAGGCCGGCTGTTCAGCGCAGTACTTGATACCGCAGGTTTCCCTCATGACACCAATCTCACAGGTTTGAACCTGCCGATCCGGCAAAAATTCCCAGGTTTTGGTGGCGCCGTTGGCTAGGTTAAAGGTTTTATCAAACATTTTGTTTTTGTATGAATCCCGGTAGCATTTGACGCTGACCTCGGACCCCGGCGCGTCCTGGCTGTCTCCTGTCACGGTGATGGTCAGTTTCCTGTCCGGATCGACGATGACCCCCGTACTCTCTAAAACACTATGGTTGAGATAGCCTTCATACATTTTTTGGTCCCTGCTGAATGCAAAGGGATCTAGGTGGTTGGCAACCGTCGCATAAACGAGGCCCTCCTCGACCCGAATGAACACCCATTCGGTTTTCTTATTCTTATTAATTTCGATGTTTCTATCTTGTGATTTTTTATCAAAGCCAAGCGGCTTGAAAACGGCCGCGCCTCGATCGCCGCCCTCGGCAAGGGTGGCATAGGCGCAGATCGATTTCTCCACAAGGTTTTTCAGGGTGATTTTGATCGGCCGTCGGGGATCGACCCGAACCTGGATCTCGCCGTCTTTTCCGATGCGGCGACCCCAGGGCGCGGCCCCCTCAACGGTTTCCGTGATGCGCGGCTTTTCCTTTCTGACTTCGCGGGAAGGCGTTTCCCTGGCGAATCCCTGGGGCACATCAAAAAGAGTCGTATCGATCAGTCCTTCCTGGATGTTGCTCAGTTCCAGTTTCGTATCGCCGATATTGGTCTTGATCGTGAGGCTGCCGTGCTCGCGGCCGCTGACGATATGGGCCTTAAGTGGAAAAGACTGAAGATCCCTGGCAAACCACACGTCGGCCAGTTTAAAATCCCGATCGTAAAATGCGTAATGATCACACGGGTAGCCGGCGATAGCGTCCGTGCCGACCAGCCGCTTTTCAACATTCTCTTCCAGGAACGTGATGGCCTGAAAAGGGTCTACCATGTGGGCGCGGAAAGAAAAGTTCTCGAATATGTCGTAGGTAGTGGCGTCCGAATTGAGAAGGATCGTTTGTCCTTTAGGCCTATCCACGATGATAATCGGCCCCTTGTCCATTTTCTTTTCCTGAACCTTCAGATCCATCCGGTATCGGCCGTCCGCGACGTACATCTTGCCCGTGGCATCGCTGTTGAGGATGTATGCTGAAATGTCCGCGGTAAAATCGCTTCCCCAGGCAGATTGATACGGGAATAGGATTCCGCACAGTATGATAGAAAAACACAACTTGCTCAGCACCTCGTTGGGCTTTGTTCGAATCATAGCAACAACCTCCTTGAATCTACTCTAAACTCATGTATTGGTTTTTCAGGGGCCGGTCTTTACCTTTTAGGAGAGGACCGGAGAGCGCTTTGCATAATGGTAAGAACTTCCTTTTTCATGCCCGGACTATAGGGGACTGGACCTTGCGTGTCAAGCCACGAGCAACAGTATTATGTTGTTGGGCTACATGCCTGGCCGAGACGGTGAGCTGTGACATACGGGACGTAGGTGACCCCGGTTACATAAAATCAATGACAATTTAACCCCAGTACGATATTCTATACCTACGGGGTAAACTGGGCAGGCTATGTTGAATAATTCCAACCAGAAGTAGAATGGCGCAAAAAGGGCCATTGTCATCAGAGACGTTCTGAAAGAACTCGAAGATAACCCTATATCTATTCACGCCTTTGTATGACTGCCGAAGCGGTGATATTTTGCCGGAATTGCTGGATCAATCCCACTCTTCATTCGCCTGAGGCTGGGGGATCATGTACGACATGAGCCTCTCGATGTAGCGGTTAAACCCATCCGGCTCGCCCCGCTCCAGCTTCTCGACTTCAGGCAGCACCTGTTTCATTACTCTCTCGTCAAGGACTATATCAAGGGGATAATTCGCGGAATTGGACCGTCTGATCAGGGAATAGACCTTTTTCTGTTCGGGTGTGAGAGAAAGAAATGTGTCGAGTTCGCTGAGCATGTCGACCTTTTTCTCGTCTAGGTATCCGTTCACCTCCATGAGAAGGTTGGGGCTGTAATCGCCGCAGGAAAGGTAGCTGTGTATTTCGTCGAGGCATGAGACGAGAAGTCTGATTTCGACAACGATCTCCTCATCGGTCATGGGCACAAACGTACCTTCCTCGACCATCTTCTTCATCGGCGATTTGGGATGAAGCGCAAAGGTGCGAACCCGTATGAAATCCGGTTTGAGCTCGTTGAGAAGGCGCGCTGTTTCCCGGGCGTGCTCTTCGCTCAAGGCGCGGCCCCCGACACCGGGCATGATATATTCGGAAAGGGAGATTCCGGCTGCCATCACGTTCCTGCCCCCTTCGAGAATGTCTTCGGGCGTAATCCCTTTCTTGATCATTGTGAGCACTGTCCTGGAACCGCTTTCCAGGCCCACATGAATCCTGGTAAGCCCTGCCTCCTTCAATTGCACGAACTCTTCGACGCTCTTGCGCCTAAGTGTAGTGGCCCGCGCATAGGTCGTGACTCTCTCCATGCCGGGAAACCTAGCTTTGATATGCCGGAGTATTTCAAGAATCTGCTCCGTTTTCAGGACAAGGCTGTCCGCGTCCTGAAGAAATCCAGTTTTGATCATGTGAGCATCCTTCCCGTACTCCTCGGCCATGGCATCGATGTCTGCCTTGACCTCCGCCACGCTGCGCCGTGAGAATGTGACGCCCTTATATGCGGGACAGAATAGGCACTTATTCCAAGGACAGTTTCTCGTAGCCCTGATCAAAAGGCTCCAGGCTTCGCTGGGCGGCCGTATTACCCCCTGCTCATACATGTAATCATCTCCATTGCCGTAAGTTCGTTGGACGCCATGTTCTTATTGCGGGAAATAGCGTTAAAACAAAGGCCAAAAGTATAAGATGAGCGGGACTGCCGCAGCAATAATCAGCACGCTCATGCCGGACCCCAAACGCAGGTAGTCGCCGAACCGATACCCCCCCGGTCCCATCACCAAGGTATTTGATTGATGCCCTATAGGGGTGAGGAAGGCAGCCGATGATCCTATGGCAATGGCCATAAGGAAAGGATCTACGGAATAACCCATGCCCCTGGCAATACCTATTCCGATTGGGGCCATAAGCACTGCTGTGGCGGCATTGTTGATAACCCCGGAAAGGAGCATGGTTGCGGTAATCAGGATGGTCAGCACGGCCCATGCCGGGATATGATTGCCAAGACGAAGGATCTGGTCTGCTAGGAGCGCGGCCCCGCCGGAGCTTTCAAGGGCCCCGCCGGCAGGCAGCATGGCCCCGAGAAGAACGATTACCGGCCAGTCGATGCCATGGTACACGTCCTTTAACGGCAAGACACCCGATAGAACCATGCCCACTGCAGCCATAGGGAATGCAATATGTACGGGGAGCACGCCCGCGATAACCATAATGATCGAAGCGACAAACAAGGCAAGGCTCAGGGCGATCTTTTTCTCGTAGCCGATCCTGACCCCGCGCTGGAAAAGGGGAAGGCACCCCATGGAAGTAATGGAATCGTTCAGCATATGGGCGCGGCCCTGGAGCATCAGTACATCCCCTGTCATGAATAGTACGTGGTCGAGCCTCCGGTGAATGCTCTTCCCCCTGCGCGAAACGGCCAGCAGGTTAACGCCATAACGGCTCCGCATCCTCAAGCCCGAGGTGGTTTGCCCGATCAGGGGCGAATCGGCCATCACGATGGCCTCATGGATGGCAATGTTTTTGGAGCCAACTGCATCCTTCCGGAACTTCTTGCCACCCACAAGTTTAAGACCGGTATCGTCAACAAAGGCTTTTAGGGCTTCTGTGTCGCATTCGAGGATGATAATATCATTTGCAATCAATACCTCTTCTTCATCAGGGGCATGGATCCGCTTGTTCTTGCGGACCAGACCCAAGATCTGAACATCGGCTTTGGACAGATTCTTTAATTCACCGATGGCTACGCCACAAATTTGAGAGCCTTTGCCGACCCTAACCTCCGTAATATAATCATCAATGCTGAATAACTCCGATTCAGACTGTGCCGTTTTTCTGATCGGCAACAGCCGCCAGCCAAGCAGGCTTATGAACAAAATGCCCACAAGACTTAATCCCACACCAACCGGTGCAAAAGCAAACATGCCGAAGGCCTCGCCCGTTTCACCGGCCCGTAAGGTGGCAATGATGATGTTGGGCGGTGTGCCGATCAGGGTGACCATGCCCCCCAGAAGCGATGCAAAAGCCACAGGCATCAGGATGGAAGAAGGCGGGCTGCCGCTCTTTTTTGCCATGTTCAGGGCCACAGGCATTAAGATGGCCAGAGCGCCTACATTATTCATGAAGGCCGATGCCAGGGCAACCAAGAGCGAAAGGAAAAGGATTTGCAGGCTCAGTCCATAGTCAAACTTTAAGATCCATTTTCCCAGGACATCAATCAAACCCGAATGTTCAAGGGCTTGACCGATCACCAGCACTGCGGCAACTGTAATGACAGCCGGATGGCCAAAACCGGCAAATGCCTCTGCAGGGGGGACCGCTCTCATCACTACCAGGGCAAACAGGGCAATGAGTGCCACAAAATCGTGCCGTATGCGACCCCAGACAAAAAGAATAAGAGCGACGGCAAGGGTGATAAAAACATACAGGTGTTGCATGGTAACCTATTGTATCCTTTTGTATAGTTATAGGGGATGGTGGAAACCCCTCGTCCTCGAACCTTGAAACGACTGATCAGAAACAGGGCTATCGCGCAAGCTGCTGATTCCTTAACCCTTTGTCCTCTATAGGTTTCAGCAGGAGCAAAAGCACCAAGCCAAGAATACCCATCACGGTACAGAGCCAGAACGCCGGATTATAGTGAGCGGTGACATCAAAAATATGTCCAGCAAGAATCGGGCCTAGAGCCCCGCCGACAGTTCCGCAGAATGCAATGATGCCGAACAGCACACCATGGGCCCGTATCCCGAAAAACTCGGCAACGATTGGCGAAATAGCGGTAAAGAATCCGCCGTGGGCAGTGCCGTAGATCACTGCAAAGAGGTAGAGCACCCACAGTTCTTTGGCCGTTTGCAGCCACAGAAGCCCGCCTATCAGCAGTATGCAGGCGATAACCATTGTCCTTTTGCTCCCGATCCTGTCAATGGCGATTCCGACGAAAAAGCGGCCCACCATGCTCACGCCGCCGATCGTGGCAAGCACACTTGCCGACCTGGCTGCTGAGATCCCTATATCCCGGGCATGGGGGATAATATGCACCATGATCGTCATGAGGCACAAGAGGATGCTTAGGTTGACCGAGCAGATCATCCATAACTGTCTGGTCCGGATTGCTTCGCTGAGGGAAAGACCTTCACCGGCGAAATCAGGTTTACCTCCTAACGGTTCCTTGTCACTATCAGGAAACAGGGAAACCCCGCTCGGATCACGTCTGAGAGGTTGAGCGATTGAGACGAGCAGGACGAGCACCGCAGTACCGATAATGATATAAGAGGTACGCCATCCATACCTGATGATGAGCAAACTTGCCACAAGGGGAATGATAAACTGGCCGGCGCCGGTACCGATCTTAACAGTGCCGGTCATGGTTCCCCTTTGCCTGACAAACCATCGTGCTATCGTGCTGAGGGGGATCACATCAATAGAGCTCATGCCTATTCCGACAACGACGCCATAGAACACATAGAGCTGCCAGACCGCACCGAGCCTGGACATGAGTACATGGCCCAGCCCGAACAAGAGGCCGGTGATAGCCATCACGTTCCTGGGCCCTATTCTGTCGCTTATCCTGCCGACGAGGATCCCGAAAAGGCCCATAAGAAAAAAGGCTAAGGAAGAGGCGCCGGATATAGCGGCCCTCGACCAGCCGAATTCGGAGACCAGAGAATTAAAGAATACCCCATAACATACATACGTGCCTATACCGATTGCCTGGATCCCGAAACAAGAAGCGGCAATGACGTATTTATAGGAAGAGTTGTGGTTATTCATCTTTTCCTTTCAGAGCGACCCTGTGGCAATATGCGGCTCTACTGAACCAAACATCGGCGCCCGGCAGTGGACGCCGATGTTTTGTATAATAAAATCACCACCAATGAAAGCAAAAAGGGTCCTCTCTTGTTCTCTCATTGCCTTGAGGTTTGAGGCATTCAAAAGGTGATGGTTTTGCAAAACGTCCTCTACTCGGTATGCTTGTCTGCCAGAATGACTAAAGAGAAAGATTTGATACTTGTTACGAGTTTATCAAAGGCACTTCTAAAAAAGGGATACTCAAAAGAAAAGCCCTCGTCAGGAGTAAGTGTTCCTGACGAGGGCCGATTTCAACCGATTTTCGCTCTCTATTATTTGCCGGTAAACGTGGGCCTCCGCCGGTACGACATAGCTGTAATGCCCTCATTCAGGTCTTGCGTAATGGCGATGTCCCCGGATACAGATGCTTCAAGGAACAATGCCGTCCTCTGGTCTGCTTGGGCGCCGTAGTACATCAGGCCCTTGGCCAGCTTCTGCGCCAGCGGCGCGCCGTCAGCCAGCTTCTTGGCGATATCATTCACCACAGACTCGAATTTATCAGGCTCGGCAGTCGCGTTGACCAGTCCCCAGGCCAGGGCCTTATCAGCCATGACCGGATCGGACAGCAGAACCATCTCCTTGGCGCGCCCCCAGCCGATAAGCCTGCCGACGCGCTGAGTCGCTCCTGCCCCGGGCAGCAGCCCCAGGGTCAGTTCCGGGAGACGCAGCTGTGCTTTGGTATTCATTATCCTCATATCGCATGCCAGCGCCAGCTCAAGGCCCCCGCCGATGGCAGGACCGTTGATGGCTGCGATGACTGGCTTCGAGCAGGTCTCAAACCTGGTAAAGACATCGTGAGGTGCCTCGCTGAATCGTAAGGCGTCATCAACCTGTCCGGTAGCAAAGGCCGAGACATCGGCGCCGCCACTGAAATTTGCTCCTGCGCCGGTGATAACAATGCAGCGGACCTCATCGTTTTCTTCAAGTTCGGTCAATGCTTTGTTTATCTCCGTCATGAAGTCGGCGTTAAAGGCATTGGCGCGGTTGGGGCGGTTCAAGATGAGCTTGGCAACCCTAGTCTCTTTTGTGATATCCAGCTTCACGAACTCATACTCTCCGGGACCGTAGCGGTAAAATCCTTCTCCTGTTTTCCTGCCAAGCTTTCCTTGTTTGACCAGTTTGGTCAGGACCGAAGAGGCCTTGTACCGTGCTGCCCGATATTTCTTCTTGAGCCGATCGAGCTCAGCCACGATCGTATCCAGGCCGACGCTGTCTGCCATCCTGAGTACGCCGCGCGGGTAGTTCAGGCCGAGAAGGACGGCAATGTCTATCTCTTCCCTGGTCGTGGCCCCTATCTCAAGAAGGGCAGCGGCGGCATTGACCGCCGGCGCCAGCACCCTGATGGGGTCGAACCCGAATCCGGCATTCATGGGGATCTCATTGCTTTGCCCTGAGGACCAATCGTAGTATCCTTTCCCTGTCTTTTTGCCGAAGTTATTTGCCTTGAAAAGCTTCGTCAGGATAGGGGCTGGCCCTTGGCTTTTGCCCAGCATGGTGCCGAAATACTCCATAACGTGGTACTGCGTGTCTATGGAGCCGCCGCCCAGGATGTCCTGGAGCTCCAGCATGCCCATGGGTAGCCCCAGCTTGTATTTTATCGCGGAGTCTATCTCAAAGGCGGTTTTGCCCTCTTTCTGGAACAGGGCCCAGTCTGCCTCGTTGCACATGGTGCAGAAGATGCGGTTGGCTATGAAGCCGGGCACATCTTTCACGTGCACGACAGCCCTGCCCATGGCCTTGGCGACACGCTCGGCTATCTCGATAGCCTCTTCACCGGTATGATCGCCATGGACGATTTCAAGCAGGGTCATGCGGCTGGGAGGGTTAAAGTAGTGGGTTCCTACTACCATCTCTGGTCTGTTCGCAACAGTGGCAATTTCCGCAATGCTCAAGGACGAGGTGTTGGTGGCAAATACGGCATCAGGCGGGCACAATGCCGAGACCTCTCTCAGGACGCTCTTCTTCAAGTCCATAATCTCCGGCACAGCCTCAATGATAATGTCGGCATCCTTAACCGCTTCTTTAAGGTCAATGAGAAAGCTCAGACGGTCCAGATTAGCTTTTTTATCGGTTTCGGAAAATTTACCCCTCTTTATCCTCTTATCGTACATGTCCTCGATGTATTGGCGGCCTCGATCGAGGAACCTTTCCTCTATATCCCTGACCTTGACCGTATACCCGGCCTCTGCGGCCAAGGCGGCTATTTGTGCCCCCATGGCGCCTGCCCCGAGTACTCCGACATTCTGTATCTCTTTCATGGATCGCAACTCCTCTTCTGTTATTTATTAACGTTGCCTGGGAATTTCCTCTTATGAGTCCCGCTTGCGGGACAGCATATAAAATCGCTTTGCGATATTATACTTGCTTTTGGTGAAGGAAAGCATAGGGGAAACGGCCTTATGTGTCAAGGGAAAACGGCTTTCAAAAAGGCTGAGTCGGGCTGTTGGCGCGGTGCGCGAAGACGGGCCTATCTTGATAGAGGTGGACCCTTGAGACCTTTTCTTGGTTTCAGCAGCAGTTCTTTGGAGCGTAAGGCTTAGGTTTTAATCAGGCTCGGGAGAAATGTGGCTATCTGAGGGAATAGCATAAGAAGGATAGTCAGTACAATAATCGCCCACAGAAAAGGAAAGATCCCGCGAAAGATAGTCCCAAGTGGGATATCCGGTGCAATCCCTTTAATCACGAAGACATTAACGCCAACGGGTGGGGTAATGACACCCATTTCAGCAACCAGGACCACTATGACCCCGAACCATATGGGATCAAAACCCAGTTCCTGTACGACAGGAAAGAAGATGGGAATGGTAACAACAACAAGGGCCATGGAGTCCATAAAAAAGCCCCCGATGAAATACATAACGATAATGATTCCCATAATAGACATGGTGGAAAGTGGAAGGCTCGCTGTCCAATCGGCAAGGATGAAAGGGATATTTGAAATGGCCATAAAATGGCCGAATACCGTAGCGCCGGTAATAATGAACATGACCATGCAGGAAGTCAGCAGCCCATCCTTTCCGGATTCGATGAAGTTTTTCCAGGAAAGCTGGCCGCGCAAAAGCCCTATAACGAGTGCTCCTCCGGCACCGATAGCTCCCGCTTGGGTAGGGCTGAACCAGCCGAGGAACATTCCGCCGATAGTGAGGGCAAAGAGTATTGCAGCCTCTATAATGCCTAGGATTGAACGCAGTTTGTGCTTGAAAGGGGTAGGCTCACCAGGCGGCCCCAATTCCGGTTTTCGGAAACACAGTATGGCGACTGTGGCAACAAACAGAAGGCTCAGGATGATTCCCGGCAGGATGCCGGCAATAAAGAGCTTTCCGATAGATTCTTCGATCATGATGCCGTAGACGATCAGTATGGTGCTGGGAGGGATGAGAATCCCAAGGGTTCCGGCCGCAGCCACTGTTCCGGTGGAAAGGGTGTTTTTGTAGCCGTATTTGCGCATTTCCGGGAGGGCGATTTTGCCCATGGTGGCAGCAGTGGCAGCGGTCGATCCGCTGATGGCGGAGAATCCCGCACAGGCAATAACAGTCGCGATAGTGAGGCCTCCGCGAAGCGATCCGAACCAGGCATAGGTTGTCTTGTATAGTCTATGACTAATCCCTGAGGCAAAGGCAAAGGAACCCATGAGGATAAACATGGGGATGACAGAGAGAGGGTACGATGCGAGGGTTTCAAAGACATCCTGCGAGAGAAGTCCCAGGGAGGGCTCAGGCCCGGCGAGAACGGCAAAACCCAGAACGCCGACAAAGGCCATTGCGAAGGCTACCGGCATTCTAATCAGAAAAAGAAACAGGAGCAGTCCGATGCCTATGATGCCGACTGTAGAAGGACTCATTTGTGTGCTACCGTGAGGATCGATTTTAGAGCGTTAAGGATAAAGGAAAGGCTGATGGGGATGCAGGCAAATGAAATGCCATACGCAAATGGGTACAAGGGAATTCTCGCGGTTGAACTCGTTTCCGCCCCGACCTGCACCATATATCCGTAGACGATAAGGCGCCATATAATCACTGCAAAGAGAGCAAGACAGAGCAAATACATAAGTGTATCCGTTAGGGCCCGAAGCCGTGCCGGAAGGAAATTCATGAAGAACTCAACCTGAACATGCCTGCCGTAGATAAGGGTTGCGCTTACTGCGAATGCCATGGCGACCTGCTGAGAGAGTATCACTATGTCAATGGCCCCAAAAACAGGGCGGAGAAAGATCTTTGCGCCTATCACGTCAGCGCAGGTAATGACCATCATCAGCAGGAGACCGGCGAACCCTACCCATGCAAGCCAGTCGCTCAAAGTAGCTATATATCGCTCAAAACGCTCTATCATCCGGAGAAATCCCCTGTACCCGTGAGATTTTGTAAGCCTTATTATTTAGCCCAAAGCCCTATGGTCGTATTTCAGGCGGGCCTGTCGGTGATTTAAGACGATATTGAACCTGTTTTTTGGTCCAGAAGTCAATGCGCTCTTTAATGTAAGAGATCCAGCCTCTGACTTCCTGCTCTGAATAACCTTTGGATTTCATGTCCGCGATATAGCCTTCAACAACAGAATCAGTCGCTTTTTTCCATCGGGCCAGCTCATCATCTGGCAGATGGATCATCTCAACCTCCTTCGATAGGCCGAATTCCAATCCGTCAAAGTCCACCGAATTCCAGACCAGGGCCATCCTTTCCTTATACATTCCGCACAATTTATCAAAGGTCTCCTTAACATCTCCGGTAAGCTTTGCGTAGCTTTTTGGGTTCATAATAACAAAGAATGTATACAGATTACCCACTTCCCAGGTTACGGTGGTGTATTTTGCCACCTCGGCAAACCTGAAGGCCTTGAGGGTTTCATAGGGGATGTTCACGCCCTGGATGACGCCCTTGGCCAAGCCGTCATAGACCTCCATGATGGGCATAGGGGCCGGCGATCCGCCAAGTGCCTTAACTGTGTCTCCTACGCGTCCCGGGGCCCTGATGGTCAGCCCCTTAAGGTCCTCCAGTTTACGAATCGGTTTTGTCGTGATCATAAGGTTCGGTGTGCTGGTGTGCATCCAGAGGACCTTTACATTATCCCATTCTTTAGGTTTGAATTTATTGTAGAAATCATCGACAACCATATTCGCGACCCATCCGTCTGGATAACCTAGGGGCAGATCACAGACCTCGGTTACGGGAAAACGACCGGGTGTGTATTCAACATGGGCAAAACCCATATCGGCAACACCCATCTCGATTCCTTTATACATCCCGTCGGGTTTAAGAAGAGAGCCTCCCGCAAAGAAGCGAGACTTAACTTGACCGCCGGTTCTCTCTTCAAGTTCCTGGAGAAAGGCCTCGCATATCTGTGAAAGTGGATTTGGCTGAGGAAAGATATGAGCGAATTTCAGATTTATCGTTTGTGCCTGTGCAGGCTGGAAATTGATAAAAGCCAGTGCGGTCATGATAAAAATAAACCCGGTAATCGTGAATAACTGTTTTCCTTTCATGTGCATCACCTCCAAGATATAAGTTAATGTTTTAAAAGCCCAACCAAGCCGAATGCCGGTTGTTTGCGCCTTTCCCCTCTGTTGTCCTAAACCCAGCGCCAGATCTACCAAGGAAAAGAACGATGCCACGCTATGGTTTGCTTTCGTAAACGTTGAGGTTTTTGTATAGAAGCTTGATAAATCTGTGTAAAAAAAGAGCCGATTCTGCCACTTACGGTGGTAACCGATGGTCAAGAAACGGTATGTCGCGAATGCAAGAACCGTAAGCCCGGTTAACCGATCTTTTTCGTAGCAGTTTGTTTAACTGTTTGGTATTAATATTTATTTCCATACAGCATGTGTTGAAAAACGGCAGGCGAGTAGTCTTTGGAAAAGCCTTTCTTTGCATCACCCGAGGGATAGTCGCTATACGGTGTTATACTCGAATATGGCGATTACAGGGTCTTGATTTGACTATCACCCGCTATCATTCCCCAAGCACAGCTATACCCTTTCTTGCTCCTTGGGGATAAAATAAAACGAGAAGAAAGCCCTTTGTTGGCTGATGAGGATAAGTGCGGTGGCCTTGTATGTCAAGGGGAAAAGTATCCGTGGCGTATGCTGTTTTCGAGTTAGACTATGGCGGATTTGTCATGAGTGTCAAGGGGGAGGACAAGCTTTGCCCTTCCAAACGTAGCTTCACGGCAAAGGTCTCATGAGCCTTTGATGCTTCACCATATAAATGGATTTTTAGGAAGAGAGGTTTCATCATGGAATTGACGCAAACGAGATATGTGATCGAAAAGGGCGTTGCAACCATTACGCTGTATCGGCCGGACCACTTGAACGCCCTGACGGAAACCATGCGGAAGGAGTTGATTACGATCTTTAAGGATGCCGATCAGGATGATTCGGTCCGCGTGGTGGTGGTGAAGGGCGCGGGCAAGGCCTTTTGCGCGGGAGCAGATTTGTCCTCCGGGGGCTCTACGTTCGATCAGACCGAGCAAGAAGGACGAAAGGTGTCTATCGGCGAACATCGGGACGGCGCCGGCCAGATCTCTCTCGCTATCTTCAGATGCCGAAAACCGGTGATTGCGGCGATCAACGGGCATGCAGTTGGTGCGGGCATTACCATGACGCTTCCGATGGATATCCGGATCGTTTCAGAGGAAGCTAAGATCGGTTTTGTTTTTTCCAGGCGCGGCGTTGTGCTGGAGGCCTGCTCATCGTGGTTTCTGCCGCGCATCGTGGGGATTTCCAAGGCAACCGAATGGGTCTATACAGGGCGTGTGTTCCGCGCCTCGGAAGAGGCGGCATCGGGTCTTTTTAGTTATGTGGTTCCCCAGGACAAGGTCCTGGAGAAGGCGATGACACTCGCAACAGAGATCGCGGAAAACACGTCTGCGGTTTCTGTGGCCCTGAGCAAGGCGCTCTTATGGCATGGCTATGCGGAGGCTGATCCGCAATCGGTGCATCTGAT